>RGHK01000051.1 GCA_010024215.1 Pseudomonadota bacterium
AGCGTAAAATACATAAAAAAATGACATTTGTCACTTTCTTAATGACTCAAAATAGACCAGTAAATATTAATCTCTTTAAAATAAAGCTTCCACTATCAGCTTTTCTCTCAATTACTCATAGAATAAGCGGTATTTTAATTTTTTTCATAGTTTTGCCTGTTTCTGCTTATACGCTAAGCTTAATTTTTCAAAACCAAGAATCTTATGATACTTTTTTGGCTTATTACTCAAATAATTTAAGCATAAAACTAACTTTTTTATTCCTAGTTTTAATATTTCAATATCATATTTTTACCGGAATAAGACATATGTTGATGGATTTTCATCTCTTAGAAGAGTCCTTATCTGTTTCTCATAAGTCTGCAGTATTAACAATTTTTCTTTTTGTTATTAACGCAATGGTAACTGCATGGGTGATGTTATGAATATAGGAAAGATTTATTGGTATTTACAGCGATATAGCGCCTTATATTTTTTGGTCTTTTTAATTTATACAGAGTACTTATTTTGGTCCTCGCAACTAACTTTTAATTTTATAACTGAAAATATTTTATTTAAAATTTCTTTGTCATTTTTTATTTTGTTAGCATGCGCGCATGCTTTTATTGGTTTGTGGACAGTTGGAACTGATTATTTAACTAAAAGAGCATTAGGTTTTGTTTCAAAGCCAATTGGTAATAGTGCTAATGTTATAAGAAAGATATACGAAGTAGGATTTATTGCGCTTGGCCTTTTTATTATTTATATATATTTCTCAATTATTTGGTCTTAATTTATGACAACTTTAAACTCAAACAATATTAAAACACTAGAATTTGATGCTTTGATTATTGGTGGAGGAGGCTCTGGTATGAGAGCTTCCCTTGAGTTAGCAAAATCAGGTCTAAAAACAGCAGTTGTCTCTAAAGTTTTCCCAACTAGATCTCATACTGTATCTGCTCAGGGTGGCATTACATGTGCTATTCAAAGTGCTGACCCAAATGATGATTGGAGATGGCATATGTATGACACAGTAAAGGGTGCAGACTATATTGGAGATCAAGATGCTATAGAGTATTTATGTTCTGAGGGCCCAAAAGCTGTTTTTGAACTTGAGCATATGGGGCTGCCTTTTTCTAGGTTCGAAAATGGAAGAATTTACCAGAGGCCTTTTGGAGGTCAATCAAAAGATTTTGGAAAAGGCGGACAGGCAGCAAGAACTTGTGCTGCAGCAGATAGAACTGGACATGCCTTGCTTCACACTCTTTATCAAAACAATGTTAAGGAAGGAACAAATTTTCTTAATGAATGGTTTGCAGTTGATATTGTTAAAAATTCGAAAGATGAGGTTACTGGTGTTATAGCTTTTTCAATTGAGTATGGGGAAGTGGCATATCTAAAAGCCCAATCTACAGTTATGGCAACAGGTGGAGCTGGTAGAATCTATGCATCGACTACCAACGCTTTAATAAATACTGGTGACGGTCTTGCAATGGCACTTAGAGCCGGCTACCCAGCACAAGATATGGAAATGTGGCAGTTTCATCCAACAGGGATATATGGAGCTGGATCACTTGTAACGGAGGGCTGTAGAGGAGAGGGTGGATATCTCGTAAATTCAGATGGTGAGAGATTTATGGAAAGATATGCTCCAAATGTGAAGGATCTTGCTGGAAGAGATGTTGTTGCAAGATCAATGGTCTTAGAAATTCTTGAAGGAAGAGGATGCGGTGAAAATAAAGATCATATTTTTCTTAAGCTTGATCATCTTGGAGCTGATGTCTTAAATGCAAAACTTCCAGGCATATGTGAGCTTTCAAGAACCTTTGCCCATGTTGATCCAATATATGAACCTATTCCTGTTGTGCCTACATGTCACTACATGATGGGTGGAACTCCTACAAATATTCATGGCCAAGCCTTTAAAAGAGTAAATGGAGTTGATTCTATAGTTTCAGGCTTATTTGCAGCTGGAGAAGCAGCTTGTGTTTCTGTTCATGGTGCTAATAGGCTTGGAGGTAATTCTTTGCTTGATTTAGTTGTCTTTGGAAGAGCTACGGGAATCTTTATCCAAGAGGAGCTTAAATCAGGAGGAGGTGTTGATTCATCAAGTTCAGAAGACATTGATAAAGCATTAGCAAGACTTAACTACCTTAATGAATCAGAATCTGGTTATGAAACAGCTGAGGTTAAAAAAGAATTGCAACAATGTATGCAAAATTATTTTGGTGTATTCAGACGTGGTGAATATATGAAAAAGGGTCTTGAGCAACTAAAAGAAATTAGAAATAAAGTCGACAATTTACATCTTAGAGATAAAAGTAATGCATTTAATACAAGCAGAGTTGAAGCTATAGAATTACAAAATTTATTTGAAGTTGCAGAAGCAACTGCTGTAGCTGCATACACAAGAGATGAAAGCAGAGGTGCGCATGCTAGAGATGATTTCCCCGATAGAGATGATGATAATTGGTTATGTCATTCTTTGTATGATCCAGTATCTAAGTCTGTAACTAAAAGGGAAGTTAATTTTAATCCATCTCAAGTTGAAGCTTTCCCACCAATTGTTAGGACATATTAAATGGCAAAAAATACTCTAGAAATTAATATGTATAGATACAATCCTGAAAAGGATAATTTTCCATACATGATGAAATATCAAATTGAAAAACCTCATAAAGATATTATGGTTCTTGATTTACTTCATCTTTTAAAAGAGCAGGATGACTCTATCTCCTACAGAAGATCATGCAGGGAAGGTGTCTGCGGCTCAGATGGAATGAATATAAATGGAAAGAATGGCCTTGCATGCATCACTCCAATTTCATCGGTAGTTAAAAAGAATAAAATTGAATTAAGACCTTTGCCTGGGCTACCAGTTATAAGAGACTTGGTTGTCGACATGACTGAATTTTATGCTCAATACGAAAAGATTAAACCTTTTTTACAAAATAGTACTACTGCTCCAGAACAAGAAAGGCTTCAATCGCCTGAAGATAGGGATAAATTAGATGGCTTATATGAGTGTATTTTATGCGCTTGTTGTTCAACAAGCTGCCCTTCTTTTTGGTGGAATCCTGATAAATTTTTAGGCCCAGCAGCTTTGCTTCAAGCATATAGGTTTCTTGCAGATACTAGAGATCTTAAAACTAATGAGAGGCTTGAGGAGCTTTCAGATCCTTTTAGCGTCTATAGATGTCACGGCATAATGAATTGTGTAAGTGTCTGTCCAAAAGGATTAAACCCTAATAAAGCAATTGGTGAAATAAAGAGCATGCTTTTAAAAGATAAAAATGAAATTATTGCATCAGATGGAGCTATGAATTAGAAGAAAATGAATTATTCTATGCAAGAACTATGGGGGAGTTCACATTTGTCAGCAGGACATGCTGCATATTTAGAATCCCTATATGAAACTTTTTTAAATAATCCAGATGAGCTATCTGAAGAATGGCTTCAGTTTTTCACAAGCCTTAAAAGTGATTCAAACGGAAAGATCGATGTATCACATCAAAGCATTATTGATGAATTTAAAAATTTATCCAGATCCTCAATTTCATCTGAAACAAAAATAGATGAGCGACAAGGAAAGGTTTTTAGGTTAATACAAGCATATAGAAATAGAGGACATCAAGAAGCAACTTTAGATCCTCTTGGTATGATGGATAGAAACCCCATAGAAGATCTAAAAATTGAATTTCATGGTTTGTCTGAAAAAGATCTCGATGATGAGTTTTATACAGATACGTTTAATAGCGAATCAGAAAAGTCATCATTAAGAAACATTATTAAAGATCTCAGAAATATTTATTGTGGAAATATAGGTATTGAATACAACTATATTATGAATTCTGAAGAAAGACACTGGTTTCAAAAGAAGTTCGAGTCAAAAATAGATACATATACATTTAATAAGGATGAAAAATTACACATCTTTGAAAGATTAAACTCAGCAGAGGGCTTAGCAAAATATCTTGCAGCCAAATATCCAGGAATGAAACGTTTTGGTATAGACGGTAGTGAGTCTTTAGTGCCATTGGTTGATGCGGTAATACAGAATTGTGGTTTGCTTGGAGCAAACCAAATTTGTTTTGGGATGGCTCATAGAGGTAGATTAAATTTATTGGTTAATGTTTTAGGAAAGCTACCAAAAGATTTATTTTCTGCTTTTGATGAAACTGAAGTTTTAGAGGGGGCAAATACTGGAGATGTTAAATATCATCTAGGTTTCTCATCAAATATTGATACCCCTGGTGGAGAAGTTCATGTTTCACTTAATAATAATCCTTCTCACCTTGAGATAGTTGATCCAGTTGTTCTTGGCTCTGTTAGAGCAAGACAGGATAGACTCAATGACAAAGAAAGAAACAAAGTCATACCTGTTTTACTTCATGGTGATGCATCTTTTTCAGGTCAAGGTGTGGTTATGGAGTCATTACAGATGTCGCAAACCAGGGGTTTCTACGTTGGTGGAACAATTCATGTGATTGTGAATAATCAAATTGGATTTACTACTAGTGATAAAAATGATGCACGATCCACAGACTATTCAACAGATGTTGCTAAGATGATTCAATCTCCAGTAATCCATGTTAATGGGGATGATCCTGAGATGGTTGTCAAAGCGGTTAAGATAGCATGTAAATACAGGGCTAAGTTTAATAAAGATGTTGTAATTGATTTATTCTGTTATAGAAGAAGAGGACATAACGAAGCTGACGATCCCTCAGCAACCCAACCAACAATGTATAAAAAAATTGCTAGTCATCCTTCTGTTTTAAACCAATATCAAGATAAATTATTCCAAGAAGGCCATATTACAAAAGAGTCAGCAATAGAAATTAAAAATACATATAGAAAATCTCTGGAAGGTGGTAAAACTGTCGCGAAAAGTTTATCTGAGCATTCTAATAATGAACTTTGGTTTGATTGGACTGAATATCTTGATGTTTTGTGGTGGCCAAAAGTAGATACCTCATTTAGTGAAAAGAAATTTAAATCACTTGGTAAAGACATTTGTAAAGTACCAAGCTCTTTTAACCTTGGTAATCAGGCGTCCAAAATATTTAATGATCGATTAAAAATGGTTGATGGTGATTTAGAAATTAATTGGGGTTTTGCTGAAAGTATGTCATATGCAACTTTACTATCTGAAGGCTATCCGATCAGATTAACTGGTCAAGATGTTAGAAGAGGTACTTTTTCTCACAGACATGCATGCGTTTTTGATAAAGAAACTGGTGAAGGCTATATCCCACTTTGCGAAATTGCAAATAAAAATAATACTAGATTTAGTATATATGATTCATTGCTTTCAGAAGAAGCTGTTCTGGGTTTTGAATATGGATATTCAGCTACCTGGCCTTCAGGATTAACAATTTGGGAAGCTCAGTTTGGAGATTTCGTAAATGGTGCACAGGTTGTTATTGATCAATTCATTGTTTCTGCACAACATAAATGGGAAAGACTTTCAGGTTTGGTTATGCTTTTACCCCATGGGTTCGAAGGTCAGGGTCCAGAGCATAGCAGCGCACGTATAGAAAGATTTTTACAATTATGTGCTTCTGAAAATATTCAAGTATGTGTTCCAAGCTCTCCTTCACAAATTTTTCATTTATTAAGGCGTCAAGCTATTAGAAAAATGAGAACCCCTTTAATAGTAATTTCACCAAAAAGCTTACTTAGAAATCCAAAAGCTACATCTTCTATCAAAGAGTTAACTCATGGAGAATTCCATTGTGTGATTGATGATGAAACTAAAGATCAATCAAAAATTACTAAAGTTATTTTGTGCTCTGGAAAAGTTTTTTATGATTTAAATGAAAAAAAAGTTCTTGAAGACAAAGACCATATTGCGATCGTAAGAATTGAGCAGCTATATCCTTTTCCATATGATGATTTAGAGGCAGTTTTGAAGAAATATAAAAATGTTGAAGATATTCTATGGTGTCAAGAGGAGCCTGCAAATCAAGGGGCATGGTTTAGTCACAGACACAGACTGCAAAGAGTTTTAGATAGATTAGACAGTAATTTAGAGATAAAGATGGTAAGCAGACCTCCAGCTGCTGCACCAGCTGTTGGAATGATGAAATTACATCTTGAACAACAGAGCAATCTTATTGATGAAGCATTACAATAGGGAATATTATGACAATTGAAATAAAATCACCTACATTTCCAGAGTCAGTTGCTGATGGAACTGTAGCAAATTGGTTAAAAAAAGAGGGAGATCCTGTTAGTCAGGATGAAATTATTGCTGAAATTGAGACCGATAAGGTTGTTCTTGAAGTAGTTGCCCCTACTAATGGCGTCATTACTAAAATAATTAAAGTTGAAGGCGATGTTGTAAACAGTGCTGAAATTATTGGTGAGTTTAACGAGGTTAATGATATTCAATCAGAAGATAAAACCATTGAAGAACAAAAAGAAGATACTCCGCAACCAGATAAAGATAAGCAATCTATTTCTAAAACTACTAAGAGTAAATCTGGTCCCGCAGCTAAGAAAATTATTGCTGAAAATAATCTTGATGCTTCATTGATTAAAGCATCCGGAAAAGAT
>RGHK01000052.1 GCA_010024215.1 Pseudomonadota bacterium
CTTGTTAGTTTTTTAATAGACTAACCATCTACTTAGGAGGAACGGTATTGGAATTTTGGAATAAATGCTCTGAAAAGCTTGAAAACAAACTTTCTCAGGAAGACTTTAACACATGGATCAGACCCTTAAAGGGAAATTTAAATAAAAACATTCTTGAAATCGTTGCTCCAAACGATTTTATTTTGAACTATGTTGAGTCAAACCTTGCAAAAAACATAAAGGAAATAATAAGCACACAGTCAAAAAAAGACATAAGTCTTGTTTTTAAAACCCATACAAAAGAAACTTTTGTCGATAAATATAAAAATAATGCCAAATCTGAAGACACTAAACTGGTGCCATCTTATGTTTTTGATAATTTTGTTGAGGGTAAATCAAATCATGTTGCTCTTGCGGCATCAAAACAAGTGGCCTCAAACCCTAAGGGGGACTACAACCCTCTTTTTATTTATGGAGGGGTTGGATTGGGCAAAACACACCTAATGCATGCTGTTGGTAATGAAATACTTAAAAACGAACCAAACAAAAGGATTGTTTATGTTCATTCAGAGAAGTTTGTTTCTGATATGGTAAAAGCACTTCAGTTGGGGGCTATGAATGAGTTTAAGTCCTTTTATAGAAACGCTGATGCGCTTCTAATCGATGATATTCAGTTTTTTGCTGGTAAAGAGCAATCACAAGAAGAGTTTTTTCACACTTTTAATGCTCTCTTAGACAGAAACAACCAAATGATACTTACGTGTGATAAATACCCCAAAGAGATTGATGGTTTAGAAGAAAGGTTAAAATCAAGGCTTGGTTGGGGCTTGCCTGTTATCATAGAGCCCCCAGAGCTGGAAACACGAGCAGCGGTATTACTTCAAAAAGCTTCAACCATGGGGGTTGAGCTTCCAAATGATTGCGCAATATATATAGCACAAAGAATTAGATCAAACATAAGAGAGCTTGAGGGCGCTCTTAAAAGAGTTGTTGCTAATGCTCGTTTTACCAACCAAGACATTGACCTTGCCCTTGTAAAAGACGCGCTCAAGGATCTGTTTGTTATTTCTGCAAAAATGGTAAGCATTGAAAACATACAAAAGACGGTTGCCGAGTATTATAATATAAAGCTCTCAGACCTTTTATCAAAAAGAAGAAGCAGATCAATCACAAGACCAAGACAGCTGGCAATGGCACTAACAAAAGAATTAACAAGGCATAGCCTGCCTGAAATTGGGGAAGCTTTTAATGGTAGAGACCACACAACAGTCCTTCATGCCTGCAAAAAAATTTCTGAACTTAGAAAAGAAAGCCCTTCACACGAAGAAGACTATAGAAACTTAACAAGAGCACTAACAAACTAAAATGGATTTTTATATTAAAAAAGAAGAGATAGTTAAATCTCTTAATTCAACCCTGGGTGTGGTTGAAAAAAGACAAACTCTGCCCATACTGTCCAATGTATTGTTTGAGGTAGATGAATCAACCCTAAAACTAACAGCAACCGACTTAGAATCTGAAATATCAACCATATCAACTATTTCTAATTTTAAAAGCGGAGGAAGAACAACAGCCCCAGCAAAAAAGCTTAGCGAGCTATGCAGGTTGTTTAAAGACGATTCCGAAATACATTTTTATCTAGATGGCGATAATTTAAAAATAGAGACAGATTCAGGAAAATACAACCTATCAACACTTCCAAGTGATGATTTTCCAATATTTGAAAAGGAAGAGGGTGGTAATGTAGTAAATATCTCAGCCCAAAACCTAAAAGCAATAATTACCAAAACTTCTTTTGCTATGGGCAACCAAGATTGGAGGCATTACCTTAATGGTTTATATCTATCTGTTGAAGACACACTTATAACAAGCGTTGCAACAGATGCTCATCGCCTTGCTTTAGCTAACGCAGCACTAAATGAAGGCATTTCAGAAAATATAACAGGAATTGTTCCCAGAAAATCGATAAATGAAATTGGTAAAATTGTAAGTGAATATTCTGAAAATATATTATTACAACTCAGCGCAAACTCAATTAATGTAAGTGTTTCTGGAACCAGCTTTGCTAGTAAACTCATAGAGGGCAAGTTTCCAGACTATGAGCAAGTAATCCCCTCAGGTGAAAGCTCAACACTAACCATTGATAAAAAAACCCTTTCAGAAAGCCTAAGTAGAGTAAGCGTATTATCCAGCGAAAAATTTAGAGGGGTTAGAATAGTTACATCTAAAGATTCTATTAATATTTCAGCCAACAACCCAGAAAAAGAACAGGCTGAGGAGTCCATTACATGTTCTTATTCTGGTGAAGATATTGATATAGCATTTAATGTTAATTATATTCAAGAAATACTTTCATCCATTGATTCAGAAAATGTAGAAATTCATTTTTTTGGTTCTGATAAGAGTTGTTTAATAACAAACCCTGGTTCGGATAGCTTTAAATATGTTGTTATGCCGCTTCTTATATAGTTCTCTATTAAACAAAACTATCACATACGACATAAATGATAAGTGAAATAAAGCTTAATAATTTTCGTTGTTTTAAATCATCAAGCATCAGCCTCTCACCAGAAATAAACTTCTTTTATGGTGCTAATGGATCTGGAAAGACCTCGATCTTAGAGGCTTTATATATGTGTTCTAGCGGAAGATCGTTTAAAAGCTCCAATGTACAATCGCTCATATCCTTTGATGAAGAGGTTTTTTCAATAACTGGGTATGATTCATCAAGGGGATATACTCTTCAGATTATAAAAAACAAAACGAATCCCATCTCGATTAAGGTAAATAACACTAAAATCACAACCTCAAAATTAATTAAAGAATTTCCAGCAACAGCAATCCATAACAACACTTTTTCTTTTGCTAATGCAGCACCAGATTTTAGAAGAAAGATGGTCGATAGATCTCTTTTTGTTTCTGATATAGGTTTTTCAGAAACCTGGTTTGCTTTTTATAAGACCCTAAAACAGAGAAATAGTATTATTAAATCAAGGAATATTAATAATATAGATCCTTGGAATAAAAAATTTTCTGAAGAAGGCGAGGTTTTGCACAAAAAAAGATTGGTTTTTTTTGAACAATCCTTAAAAGAATTTAAAGATATTCTTTCTAAACTAAATCCCTGTAGAACCACCAAATATTTAGAACAAACCACAATAGAGTACAGCCCAGGCTGGGATTCAGGATTAGGCATATATGAGGCATTGTTGGAAAATCAATCAAGAGACTTGGTAAGAAAAACAACCACAACAGGCCCTCATAAAGCAGACATTAAAATTAATATAAACAATGTTGAAGCAAAACAGATTTTATCTAGAGGAGAGCAAAAAATACTATCAATATTATGGTGCTGCTCTCAACATGAAGTCTTAAGAAAGATTTATAACATCAACGCAACATTGATAATAGACGACATTAAATCAGAGCTTGATAATACTACATTTGAGATATTTCTAGATTTATTAAAACACCTTAATAATCAAATAATTTTTTCCTGTATCGATGACCATTTTAGTAGTAAAATAAAGCCTGAAAATAAGGATTTCAAAAAGTTCCACGTGGAACAATTAAAGTAAAAAAATATGCCAAAAAAAGCAGAAGAAAACAGCTACGATTCCTCTAATATTCAAGTTTTAAAAGGCCTCGAGGCTGTTAAAAAAAGGCCTGGTATGTATATTGGTGATACTGATGATGGCTCTGGTTTACATCACATGGTTTTTGAGGTTTTAGATAACTGCATTGACGAGGCTATGGCTGGCCACTGCTCTGATATTAATGTGATCGTTAATAAAGATGGGTCCGTAACCGTCCAAGATAACGGCAGAGGTATTCCTGTTGATGTTCACAAAAAAGAGGGTATATCTGCTGCAGAATTAATATTAACGACCCTGCACTCTGGCGGAAAGTTTGATGACAACAGTTATAAGGTTTCTGGTGGTCTTCATGGTGTTGGTGTTTCAGTTGTTAATTAAAAAAGGTTAAAGCGTCCAAAGAAACTGGAACAGAAATTACATTTTTTCCATCAGCTTCTATTTTCACATCTATAAGATTTGACATTGATAGAATTCACAAAAGAATTCAAGAGTTATCATTCTTGAATGCCGGTGTATCTATAAATGTTACCGACGAAAGAACGGGTAAGACAAAAAAATTTAAAAACACAGGCGGTCTATCAAGCTATGTAACTTATTTAAAAGGACGTAAACAACAAGTATCTGAAATATTTGAATGTTCTGCTGTTGAAAATGATGTTGGAGTAGAGATTGCGCTTCAATGGACAGACTCTTACTCTGAAAATGTTTTATGTTATACAAATAATATTCCCCAAAAAGATGGAGGAACACACCTGGCTGGTTTTAGAGGCAGTCTTACAAGAGTGCTAAAAGCATTTATTAAAAAAGAAAATGCTAAAAAAACACCAACAGACTTATTGGGTGAAGATGTTAGAGAAGGGATTACAGCAATTATTTCTGTAAAAGTTCCTGACCCCAAATTTTCATCACAAACAAAAGAAAAACTTGTTTCCTCTGAGGTTGAAAGTGTTGTAAGCACAATATTTAGTAAATATTTTAATGAATATTTATTAGAAAACCCAAAAGATGCAATGGCAATATATAGCAAGGTTGCCGAGGCTGCATTAGCCAGAGAGGCCGCAAGAAAAGCCAGAGAAATGACTAGGCGTAAAGGGGTTTTAGAAATAGCAGGACTTCCAGGAAAGCTTGCTGATTGTCAAGAAAAAGATCCAACACTATCGGAAATATATATTGTTGAGGGAGATTCTGCTGGTGGCTCAGCCAAACAAGGAAGAAATAGAAAAAACCAAGCCATTCTTCCATTAAAAGGAAAAATAATTAATGTTGAAAAAGCAAGAATTGATAAAGTCCTTGGCTCGCAAGAAGTTGGCACACTTATAAAAGCACTTGGCTGTGGTATAGGAAAGGAAGATTTTGATATTGAAAAACTAAGATACCATAGAATTATCATCATGACAGATGCTGATGTAGACGGCTCTCACATAAGAACATTATTATTGACATTTTTTTACAGACAAATGTTTGACATTGTAGATAGAGGTCACATATATATAGCCCTACCCCCTTTATACAAGATAACCAAGGGAAAAGAATTTATTTATGCCTCTGACGAAGATGAAAAAGACAAAGCAATTAAAGAACTATCTAAGGCTGGTTCTAGAGGGCTAGAGGTTCAAAGATATAAAGGTCTTGGTGAAATGAATCCAGAACAGTTATGGACTACCACTATGGATCCCGAGCACAGAAGAATGATGAGGGTTGATATAAAAGATGTTATGGATGCAAACGAATCTTTTGAAATTCTAATGGGTGATGAAGTTGAGCCAAGAAGAGAGTTTATAGACGCCAATGCTCTGTCTGTTACAGACCTTGATATCTAATCTTCTAAATCCTCATAAGTATCTTTTATCCAAGTATATGCCCTGTCGGTAATATCTTTCGCACTGTTTCCTGTAATAGGCTCACCTATTTTTATAATAACCATTCCTGGTTTTTTAACAAATTTTTTATTTTCCCAAAAAATACCAGAGTTATGACATATAGGAAGAACAGGCACATCACTCTTTATTGACAAAAGACCGCAACTATTGGCAAAGGGCTGAACTCCTTTTTCTGGAGCTATCCTGGTGCCTTCAGGAAATAATATTAAAGAAAAGTTATCATTTAACTTATTTACACCCTTTTTAATTACTTTTTTTAGGCTCGCATATTTGTTTTTTCTATTTAATGTTATTGGTTTCATCAACCTAAGAGCCCAACCAAATAAAGGGATAAATAATAACTCCCTCTTTATAATAGTTGTTGATGGTATAAATAAAGTTTGTAAAAAAAGAGACTCCCATTGACCCTGATGATTTGACACCACAATACATGGTTTTTTTGGTATATTTGAATAACCTTCAACCCTCCACTGAACCCCACATAAAATTTTTAGAGTGTATAAAACAAACAAAACCCAATAAGAACCAACTTTTTGCAGCTTTTCTGTAGAGATAAAAGGATATAGCGAAATAACTATAAGTGTGGTTGGTAAGAGACTTAAGTAAAAAACTAAATTAAATAAAAAACTACCAAAAAAGGCCATTTATTATTGATTTATAGCTTTTATTAAATAACTAGGGAGCTCATCTATGGAAATACGCTCTTGTTTCATGGTATCTCTGTCCCTAACAGTAGCAGTATTGTCTTCAAGTGTTTCAAAATCTATTGTTATACATAAAGGAGTGCCAACCTCGTCATGGCGCCTATAACCCTTACCTATATTCCCAGTATTTTCTAAGACAACTCTTCCAAGATTTAATTTTTGAAGTTTATTTTTAAGATCTTTGGCTGTTTTAACTAATTCTTCATTATTTTTTTTAAGTGGTATAACAGCAGCTTTAATTGGAGATAAATGGGGCTTCAATTTTAAAACCGTTCTACTCTTACCATCACCAAGATCTTCAACGTTATAAGCTTCATTCATAATAGCAAGAATACCCCTATCTACCCCTG
>RGHK01000053.1 GCA_010024215.1 Pseudomonadota bacterium
CCTCCAATAAAAATACCAAAGATTGATGCTATTAATGCCACTACTTTTACTACTGCGCCTATCTCTGTAAGAGTAAAACCCATGTCTAAATAAAATGGTGTTGCCATAGGGCCCATCACTATGTCTGTTAATCTATAGGTTGCAATTATTAGTAATAAGATTGAAGCCATAAAAAGTTTAAATCGAGAAAAGAAATCTTTTAATGGTTCATAAATTGAATTAGTAAAATTTAATTTACCCAATTCAGTATTTTTCTCTTCGTGGGAAAAAATAACTCCTAGAAACCCGAAACACATTAAGGCAGCCAGTAACTTATATGTCATGGCCCAACCATTTAAATCAGCAAAAATTAATGCTAATGATGTTGCAGCTATTATTGCTAATCTATAACCAAGTTGGTAAGCCGCTGCTAAGTTTCCTTGATCGGTAATATGAGCATATTCAATTCTAAATGCATCTATTGCAATATCTTGAAAAGAGCCCGCAAAAGCAATTAAACCAGCAACTACGCAAAATAATAAAAAGCTTTGAACAGGATCAATATTTGATATCAATAATAAACCACTGATTATTATTATCTGCATTAATGCTATCCAGCTCTTTCTATGACCATATTTAGAAAAGTAAGGTACTGAAAATCTATCCACTAATGGAGCCCATAGAAACTTAATTGTGTAGGCAAATGTTATCCATGCAAAAAACCCAATAAGACTGAGTTCAATGCTTGAATCTCTTAACCATGCTGTAGTGGTGCTTATTAGAAGTATATATGGCAGACCTGAGCCAAAACCTAGTGAGAGCATCACAAACATTTTTCTCAAGTTATACATTGCTTAAGTACCTATCCCAGTCAAATAGATTTCCTGGATCAGTTTTTCGACCAGGAGCTACATCTGAATGACCTTTTATATTTTCCTTACTAATATCAGTATACTCTTGCATAAGCAATGATGTTATTTGAGATAATTTTTCATACTGAATATCTTCAAAAATATCATCTTCAGAACCTTCTAGCTCTATTCCTATTGAAAAATCATTGCAATTGTCTTTATTGTGGAATGACGAAACTCCTGCATGCCAAGCCCTCATATTAAAGGGTACAAACTGAATTATTTCACCATCTCTTTTAATCAAAATATGAGATGAAACTTTCAAGCCTTCTATATCTTTATAAAAACTATCCAATGAAAAATCTAACTCATTTAAAAAAAACTTTTCTATATGATCATTGTTATATTGTTTTGGGGGCAAACTTATTGCGTGAATTACTATAAGGCTAATTTTAGTATTATGTGGTCGTTCGTTAAAATTGGGTGATTTTAAAAATTTTATATTTTGCAGAATATGATTTTTAATTTCCATCATCTTAATAACGGAGGCAGTTTAAAGAAAATATTTTCTCTATCTTCACCATTTTCAATTATTGATGCACCAGTATGCTCTTTCAGGGCTTGTGCAATTTCTTGGACTCTTTCTTCGGGTGCCGAAGCGCCTGCAGTAATCGAAATGGAATTACAACCTTCTAATTCATTTAAATTTAACTCTTCAAAACCATCAATTAGAACAGCCTTACAACCACATTTTTCAGCTAATTCTTTTAATCTATTTGAATTTGAACTATTTACTGATCCGACAACAATCATGTAATCAGACTCAAGTGCAAGTTGTTTAACCGCATCCTGCCTATTTTGTGTTGCATAGCAAATATCATCTTTTTTTGGAATTTTAATTTTTGGAAATCTTTCTTTAAGAATATTAATAATTGATTTTGTATCATCAACGCTTAAAGTGGTTTGAGTAACTATTGCTAAATTTTCTGGTTTAGAAACTTTTATTTTTTTAGCCTCGTTATCATCCTGGACTAAATATATATTGCTTGAATCTTTATTAATATGCCTTCCCATGGTCCCTTCAACCTCAGGATGACCTTCATGGCCAATTAATATAATGTCATTCCCTGCTCTAGCATGCCTTATGACTTCCATATGAACTTTTGTAACTAAAGGGCATGTTGCATCAAAGTATTGCAAATTCCTTGATTTAGTAGTTTCTTCTACCTGATTAGAAACTCCATGAGCACTGAAAATTACCAAAGAATTATCAGGGATTTCTTCTATTTCTTCTACAAAAATAGCTCCCTTATTTTTTAAATCTTCTACAACAAATTTATTATGAACGACTTCATGCTTTACATATACCGGACTTCCATAGATTTCTAGTGCTCTATTAACAATGTCTATTGCCCTATCCACTCCTGCACAAAAGCCCCTGGGATTTGCGAGTTTTATTTCCTTAATTTTTGCTTCCACGTTTATTTCTAAATAATTCCATATATATTAATAGAATAGCCCCAATACTAATTGATGCGTCTGCAAAATTAAAAATAAAAAAAGAAAAATTATTAATTTTTAAATGCAAAAAATCTGTTACATAGCCATCAGGAATTCTATCTAATATATTTCCAAGTGCTCCACCGATAACAAAAGACAATGCCAATTTGTTTTTTTCTACAGACTCTTTTTGCAAAAGATTGATTAAAAATATAACAATTAAAATTCCAACAAATGTTAACAGATTAGATATAGTTCTTTGTCCAAGATCTAAGAAACCAAATGCAATGCCGGAATTAAAAGTTAAATAAAAATCTATGAATGGTATAAAGGCATATGATTGAAATTCTTCTAAGCTTCTAAGTGCAACTTGTTTTGTAGCTATATCTATAGCAAGAAGAATGAAAATATAAATAAAGAATTTATTTTTAAACAAAAGACCTACTTTCTCCATTAGAGTCTATATTTTCTTCGCATCTAGAACATATTTCTGGGTGATTTTTACTTACTCCAACAGACTCATCTCTGTGCCAGCATCTTGTACACTTATCATCATTAAGGTTTTCAACAATTATTTCTAAATTATCTGATTCTTTAATAACAGCTTTAGAAGATATAAATACAAAATGTAGCTCATCACCAAGTTTTTCTAAAATTGCTTTATCACTTGGATTGGCGTTGATTAATACATTTGCATCTAACGAACCTTTAAGTTTATTCTCATTTCTGAGAGCTTCTATTGATTGATTCACTTGATCTTTTATTTCAAAAATTCTTTTCCAGTCATCATCAGTAATTAGTCCAGTTTTACTATCACCTTTTTGAAAATATTCAGATAAAAATACTGAATCTTCTTGATTCTTAAGTGAGCTATGGGTTTGCCATAACTCTTCTGCTGTAAATGATAGAATTGGTGCAATTAATCGCACCATAACATTAACTACATAATCTAAACTTGTTTGACATGATTTTCTTGCATGAGAATCATTTTTACATGTATACAATCTATCTTTGACTATATCTAAATAAATACCCCCTAATTCATTTACACAAAAATTATGAATCCTTTGAACAACATTATGGTAAGAATAAGATTCATAAAAATTTATAACCTCTTTTTCTAGTTTGTCTGTTTCCCTAATAATCCATTTATCGAGCTCTACTTGGTCTTCATATTTAATTTTATGATTGCAATTAAAATCATTAAGATTGCCCAACATGAACCTAAAAGTATTTCTGATTCTTCTATATTGATCTGAGACTCTTTTCAGAATTTCGTCAGATGCAACCATTTCACTTCTAAAATCAGTAGATGCAACCCATAACCTGAGAATATCTGCACCTAGAGAATCCCAAACCTTTTGCGGAGAAACGACATTTCCAAGTGATTTAGATTGTTTTCTTCCATTTTCGTCAACAACAAAACCGTGCGTCAAAACTGATTTATATGGTGCTTGGCCTTTCATAGCAATGCTTGTTAACAGTGACGATTGAAACCATCCTCTATGTTGATCAGAACCTTCAAGATAGAGATCTGCAACTATATCTTGTGAAAACCTCTTTTCTGAAACAGCTGAATGAGTTATTCCTGAATCAAACCATACATCTAAAGAGTCAGTTGTTTTAGTATATAAATCTCCATCATCTATGTAATCATTAAGATCTATAGAGTCCCATGCAGAAATTCCTTCCTCCTCAATCTTGTCTGCAAATTTTGAAAATAATTCAGCTTGCTTTGGATGGATTTCACCTGTGTCTTTATGTGTTACTAGAGTTATAGGGACACCCCAATTTCTCTGTCTTGATATACACCAATCTGGTCTATCATTCAGCATACTTTCAATTCTTTGGAGACCCCATGATGGCTCCCAATTTACATCATCTATGCTTTTAAGAGCGTCTGACAATAGTCCATTTTGATTCATTGAAATAAACCACTGTGCTGTTGATGTGAATATTAATGGTGTTTTATGTCTCCAACAGTGAGGATATGAGTGATGATAATCATCACAATTAATCAAAGCATTTTTTTCTTCAAGCTTTTCAATTACAAGTGGATCAGCCTTTAAAGGAGTGAGCCCTGCTATAAAATCAATTTCATCTATAAAAAAACCTTTAGAATTTAGTGCTTTAAAAGTTTCAATATTATTTTTCTTACATATTAGATAATCATCCATACCATGTGCGGGAGCTGTATGCACACAACCGGTACCAGCTTCTGTTGTAACATGGTCTCCATGAAGTAAAATTGATTTTCTATCCATAAATGGATGGAGTAATTCAATATCTTTAAGATTTGTCCCTTTTGTACTTGATAAAGAAACTAAATCTAGATTCCATCTTTCTTCACAAGATGAAATCATTGATTCAGCAATTACAAAATAATTTTCATTAACTTTAACAAGCGAATAATCTAACTCTGGGTTTATACAAACAGCAACATTTGATGGAATAGTCCATGGTGTAGTAGTCCAGATAACAAATGAAATTGTTACATTTTGATTAAAATTAAAAGCTTCATTAACCTTATTGAGACTTTTCTCATCGACATCAAACTTTACATCAATTGATTTAGAAGTTTTATCTTGATACTCAACCTCTGCCTCTGCTAAAGCTGATGCACAATCCTGACACCAATGAACAGGCTTCTCTCCTTTTTGAATATGGCCAGCTGCAAAAATCTTACCCAACGCTCTTACGGTATCAGCTTCAAATGAAGAATCTAAGCTTTTATAGGGATTATCCCATTCGCCAAGAACTCCTAGTCTAATAAAGTCATTCTTCTGATCTTCTATTTGAGTTAAAGCATACTCTTTACATGCCTCTTGGAAGGTTTTTTTATTTTGAACAACTTCACTTCTCTTCCCATGTTTTTTTTCAATATTTAATTCTATTGGTAACCCATGACAATCCCATCCAGGAACGTATGGAGCATCTTTACCTAATAATGTTTTATTTTTTAGAGTTATATCTTTTAATATCTTATTTACAGAATGGCCTAAATGAATTGATCCATTTGCATATGGCGGACCATCATGCAGAATAAATATTTCATTACCTGTACGAATACTTCTTATCTTTTTATATAGATCTATACTGTTCCAAAAATCAATAATTTCTGGTTCCTTCTTTGGTAAACCAGCTTTCATTGAGAGCTCAGTTTCAGGAAGATTTAATGTATCCCTATAGTTAGTTGTCATAACACTATCTTAATAAATTTTTTGCAGCCTTTATGTCTTTTTGAATTTGCGATTTTAACATGTCTAAATTCTTAAATTTCTTTTCTTCTCTTATTTTTCTAATAAATTCAACATTTAATCTTTTTGAATAAATATTTGAATTAAATTCAAACAAGTGAACTTCTAGAACAGGTTGAGTGCCGCCAACTGTTGGCCTAATGCCCATATTAGCAATGCCATCATATATATTGTTTTCTAAGTTACACTTAACTGCATAAACACCTGAAATTGGAAGCTTTTGTTTTGGCAGCCACAAATTAGCAGTTGGCACACCAATTGTCCTTCCTAAATGTTGACCGTGTACAACCTTACCTGAAAAAGTATAGGCTCTACCAAGTAAATTTTTTGCTAAATTAAAATCATCATTTAGCAATGCTTCTCTTATTCTTGTGCTGCTAACTCTTTCATCAAGATATTTAAAAGTAGGAGTATTATTAATCTCAATATTATTCTTTGATCCCCAACTTTTTAGCAGCTCAAAATCACCGGCTCTGTTTACACCAAACCTAAAATCATCTCCAACCGTTAAAGAGCTTAAACCGACTGATTCAAGAATGTCAGAAATAAAAGCTTCAGGTGTCATTTTTCTTAGAGAATTGTTAAATTTTAAAAAAAATGCAAAATCAATTCCAAATTCTCTTAACAATTCAAATTTCTCTCTCCAGGGACATATTCGAGGAGGCACAATTGCTGATGAATTGCTTGATACGGCAAAGTACTCTGAAGCATGGGGCTCAGTAAAGAAAACTATAGTAGAGGATTGAGAGTCTTTAGCTTTGTTTTTAATTTTATTAAGTATTGCTTGATGTCCTTTATGCAAACCGTCAAAGTTACCTATTGTCCCATGAAGTTTTTCTTTTGGATAAAGCTGTTTAAACAAA
>RGHK01000054.1 GCA_010024215.1 Pseudomonadota bacterium
AAAACTTTGTTATGTGTATCATTAATTTTTAATTCAAATTGTTTAATAACTTCTCCCTCATCAAGCCCCTCTGATATTTTCATAAATGTTATTCCAGTTATAGCGTCCCCATTTAACAGAGAGCTTTGTATTGGGGAGGCACCTCTATATTTTGGCAATAATGAGTAGTGAACATTTATTGACATAATATTTGCACAATTTAAAAACCAGTTTGGTAATATTTTTCCATATGCTGCAACAACAAGAAAATCAAAATCAATGCCCAACATTTCTGTTTTAAATTCTTCAGAATTCAGTGACTCCGGTTTGAATGTTTTTATATTTAGCTTGTTGCAAAGAGCTGAAACAGGAGATTCTTCTAATTTTTTACCCCTTTTCTGAGCTTTATCTGCTTTTGTGATAGCGCCAACAATATTTATATCTTTGTCTTGTGACAATATTTCAAGTATTTTTGATGATGGTTGGGGCGTTCCCGCAAACAAAATATTCATAAAATCGTTTAAAATACTCTAAATTCGTTAAAAATCGTTTAATTTCTTATTTTTGTAATTTTTTTCTTATTCTATCTCTTTTTATTGGGCTTATGTAGTCAACCATTAATTTTCCTTCTAGATGGTCCATTTCATGCTGAATGCATATTGTTAGCAAACCATTAGGTCTATCGGTATGGGGCTTACCTTCTAAATCTTGCCATGTTAATTCAATTTTATCTGGCCTGATAATTTCCTCGCTAAAACCTGGTATAGACAAACACCCCTCTTCAAATGATGCTAGGGACTCGTTATCTAGTATTTTATATTCTGGATTAATGAATACCCTTGGATCATTTCTTTCTTCGCTAAGATCCATCACAATTAATCTTATATGCCTATCTACTTGAGATGCTGCTAAGCCTATACCATTATCCTCATACATAGTGTACAACATGTCATCTGCAAGTTTTTCTAGACTTTTGTCGAATTTTGTTACTTTTTTTGCAACTGTCCTAAGCCTCGGGTCAGGAAATTTTAAAATTTTTAGTTTTTCTGCCATGAAATTACTATTTTTTTAATCATTTGACCATTATAATCCACTTGTATTATTAACAACTAAAATTTTTAAAAATTATGACTAATTCAACAACTGATGTGGCTATTATAATGGGCTCAGACTCTGATTTACCCATTGTTGAGGCTGCTTTTTCAATATTAGACTCATTTGGTGTAAATTACACAAAAAACGTTATGTCTGCGCATAGAACGCCTCATGAGGTTATGGAATTGATAAAAACCTCTGAAAATAACGGTTGCAAGGTATTTATAGCTGCTGCAGGTATGGCGGCCCATCTTGCTGGCGCTGTTGCTGCTCATTCAACCAGGCCAGTTATAGGCATACCAATAGAGTCAGGGGGCATGGGTGGAATAGATTCTTTATTGTCAACTGCTATGATGCCACCAGGTGTTCCTGTTGCAACTGTTGCTGTTGGTAAAGCTGGGGCTAAAAATAGCGCTATCTTAGCAGTACAAATTCTTGCCACATCAAACACTGATCTAGCTCAGAAGCTTCTTGATTATAAAAGCAATATGAGAGATGAAGTGCTTAAAAAAGACGCAGCTCTAAACTCTTAATTGCAAGTAAAATCACTTGATGTTTTATCCTCTGCTGAATGGCTAGCAGAGGGTAAAATTTTAATTCATCCAACTGAAGGCGTCTGGGGAATAGGTTGTGATGCACTAAATAAATCAAGCTTTCAAAAAGTTTATGATTTAAAAAAAAGACCTAGAAATAAAAGTTTTATTTTGCTTATTAAATCATTTGAAAGTATAAGAAACTATCTAGTGAAACTAGACACCAACGATTTAAAATATATAGAAGATGTTTGGCCTGGACACACTACTTTATTAATTAAATATAACGAAAAATTACCAGAACATTTAAAAAATGAAAGCGGTAAAGTAGCATTAAGAGTAAGTAATCACTACCCTATAAATCTCCTATTTACAGCATTTAATGGCATATTGGTATCTACATCAGCAAATCTTTCAGGCGAACCCAATATTGAAAATATAGATGATATTTTAAGTACTTTTGCTCACAAAGATGTTGCGCATTATGATGATAAATTAGGAAATAATAAGAAGCCATCAAGAATAATTGATTTAGAATCAAGAACGATTATTAGAGATTAGTATGATTAAAAATTTAGAACAAAATTTTCTTAATTCTCATGAAAGTATAATCAACGCTTTTAGAGATTTAGAGACATCAAAAAATGCTTCTGTAAATTATGATAAGTGGAAAAGGCCAGAAGGTGGTGGTGGAAAAACTTTTGTAATAGGTGGCGGAAATTTTTTCGATAATTGTGCTGTAAACTTTTCATCAATAAGGGGAAAGAACTTGCCAAAAGCTGCACTTGGTAATTCAATAATTAAATCTGCAAATAATGGTTATCAAGCAATGGGTGTCTCAGTAATATCCCACCCAAAAAACCCCCATGTTCCAAGCAGCCATATGAATATTAGACTTTTTTGCATTTTAGATAAGAAAAATGAGATTAAAGAGTGGTGGTGCGGGGGCGGTTACGATCTCACACCATATATTCCATATAAAAATGACTATAAAGGATGGCATAAAGAGGCAAAAACCCTTTTAGACTCATATAATAGGAATTTTTATAAGAAATTTTCAAAAAACTGCAACGATTACTTTTTTATACCACATAGAAACGAAAGAAGAGGAATTGGAGGACTGTTTTTTGATAACTTATCTAAAATGAGTATGGAAAAATCTTTAGTATTTCTCTCAGATATTGCAAATCAATACAAAGAATCATATTTATCAATTGTTAACTTGCGAAAAAAAACAAAGTTCAGTTCTGACGAGAAAAATTTCCAATTATATAGAAGAGGAAGATATGCTGAATTTAATTTAGTTTGTGATAGAGGAACCGCATTTGGCCTTCAGTCTAACGGGAGAATTGAATCCATTTTGGCCTCTTTACCAAGTGATGTTAAGTGGTCTTATGCCAAAACCAAAGAGTATGTAAAAATGGAAAAAAACTTGCTCAAATATATCAACAAAGATTGGAATGTCTAAAAAATATAAATTAGGAGTTATTGGAAATCCGATTGAGCACTCATTATCACCTTTTATTCATTCAAGATTCGCAAGAAATGAAAATATAAACATAGACTATCAGGCATATAAGGTTGAAGAAATTAACTTTAGTAATTTTATAAAGGAATTTTTTTCTGATAACTCAGCTAAGGGTTTGAATGTAACCCTTCCTTTTAAAAGCTTAGCCGCTGGTCTTGACGGAATTATTTCAGAAGAGGCCAGTTTTATTAATGCTGTTAATACAATAACACTTGTAGATAAAAAAATTAGACTAGCATCAACAGATGGCGAGGGCTTTATGAATGATTTAAGATCAAAAAATATTGATGTAGCTAATAAAAATATTTTAATACTTGGAGCAGGGGCCGCTGTCGAGAGTATTTTATTTACGCTATATAATAATAAACCCAAGAACATATCTATTCTTAACAGGACGCAAGACAAAGCAGAAAAAATTTGTCTTAAGTATGACGACAAAAGAAAAGTTAATACAAAAATTCTAGATGGCGATTATGATTTGGTTATAAACGGAAGCTCAGCGGGGCTTACAGGCGCATTCTTGCCACCAAAAGAAATTAAAATTACGAGCAAAACTATTTTCTATGATTTAAATTATTCATTGGGCGATACCCCATTTTGTGAATGGGCCATAGAAAATTCAAACCTTGTTTATGACGGCATGGGTATGCTAGCTCACCAAGCTGCATTATCTTTTGATATTTGGTTTGGTGTTTGTCCAAACATTGATACCGTAATAGATGATCTCAAAAGTCTTAAACAATGAAGAAATTAATCCAATTTATAGCAGGAGCAAAATGTCCAACATGTAGTGCAATTGATACTATTGCAATTAATGCTGATAACGACATTATTTACTGTGTAAAGTGCGACTTTAAACAGTCAAGACCAAAAATAGATGATGTTAAAAAACAATCAATTAATGTTATAAATATACAGGATTATAAACGCCCAAAAAGCTAGTAAAAAAGACTACAAAAAGATATTATATGCACCGAATTTGCTAGCTATATTTTTGTTTTAAATATATAAATACTTTATAATTATATATAAATAAATTTTATTTTGTTCAGCACGTACATAGGATAAAAAAATGTCTTTCAAAAAATTAGATAATCTTAAGAAAAGAGCTCTTTCTTTATTATTTCTTTTCGCAATTCCATCTCAAGCTGATTGGTTTGCTCTGAATATGACCAGAGGTGTTACTGACATCAGTAATGAGGTATTTGAGTTGCATATGCTGATATTCTGGATATGCGTTGTTATTGGAGTCCTTGTATTTAGTGTGATGTTTTATTCAATGTATGCGCATACAAAGAAAAAAAATCCTGTAGCAGCAAAATTTCATGAAAATCACAAAGTTGAAATAGCATGGACAATAATCCCATTTTTAATTCTTATTGCTATGGCTGTTCCTGCATCAAAGACTTTGGTAAAAATTTATGACGATGAGGCTGGAGATGTAAATATTCAAGTTACTGGCTATCAATGGAAGTGGCAGTACAACTATCTCGAAGACGATATAAGTTTTTTCTCAAACCTTTCCACCGATATGGATGAGATAAATAATCTTGTACCAAAAGGTGAGCACTACTTGCAAGAGGTGGACGAAATGGTAGTCATACCAGCTGGTAAGAAAGTTAGATTTTTAATTACTGCAAATGATGTAATTCATTCGTGGTGGATGCCGGCTTTTGCAATTAAGCAAGATGCTATTCCTGGGTTTGTAAATACTGCTTGGACAAAAGTTGATAAGCCTGGAGTATATAGAGGTAAGTGTACTGAGTTATGTGGAAAGAACCATGGGTTTATGCCTATTGTAGTTAAGGTGGTCGAACAAGAGGAATACAACCAGTGGGTGGATGAAAAAAAACAGGCAGCAATTAAGATGGCCGAGCTAACAACCAAAGACTGGACAGCACAAGAATTAGTTGAAAGGGGTGAAAGTGTATATGCAGTTAACTGTGTTGCATGTCACCAAACCAACGGTCAGGGTATTCCAGGTATATTTCCTGCTTTGGCTGGAAGCGATATTGTTATGAACAATAAAGATAAAAACATTGAGATATTAATGGAAGGTGTTCAGGGAGCAGCGATGAATTCATTCAGCTACTTGTCTGAAGTCGAATTAGCAGCTGTAATAACATACACTCGCCAGTCATGGGGGAATGCAGAAAATGGAGACGGCGAAATAGTAGTCCCAAAAGATATCGTAGATTATAAAAAACCAAAGATTTAATATTAAAGAGAGAAAGATAATATGAGCGCAGTAATAGAAAATCATCATGACGATCATCATCATGGTCCTGCTAAGGGTTTGACCAGATGGCTATATACAACTAACCATAAAGATATTGGTACATTATATCTGTGGTTTAGTTTTGCCATGTTCTTGATTGGTGGAGCAATGGCTTTGGTCATAAGAGCTGAATTGTTTCAGCCAGGCATGCAAATAGTTGAGCCAGAATTTTATAACCAAATGATAACGCTGCATGGATTGATAATGATTTTTGGTGGCGTCATGCCAGCCTTTGTTGGTTTAGCAAACTGGTTAGTCCCAATGATGATTGGTGCTCCTGATATGGCCCTACCAAGAATGAATAATCTCAGTTTTTGGATACTACCTTTTGCTTTCTTTATTTTATTGTCATCCTTATTTATGGAGGGCGGAGCACCTAACTTCGGTTGGACATTCTATGCACCACTATCAACAACTTATGCACCTCCTAGCGTAACGTTCTTCATATTTTCAGTTCATATAATGGGAGCGTCATCAATTATGGGCGCTATTAATGTTGTAGTGACTATCATGAATATGAGAGCTCCAGGCGTAACTTTAATGAAAATGCCATTATTTGTTTGGTCGTGGCTCATTACAGCCTATCTTTTAATAGCAGTCATGCCGGTGCTGGCTGGCGCAGTGACAATGATGTTAATGGATATTCATTTTGGAACCAGTTTTTTTAATGCAGCCGGCGGTGGAGACCCTGTTTTGTTTCAGCATATTTTCTGGTTCTTTGGTCACCCAGAGGTATATATTATGATCCTGCCTGCCTTTGGAATTGTTTCTCATATAATTGAAACTTTTTCTAGGAAGCAGCTTTTTGGATATTCTTCTATGGTATGGGCGATGCTCTCCATTGCAATATTGTCTTTTGTTGTTTGGGCTCACCATATGTTTACTGTTGGCTTGCCTCTAGCAGCAGAGTTATTTTTCATGTGGGCAACAATGTTAATTGCTGTTCCAACTGGAGTTAAAGTTTTTAACTGGGTTGCAACTATGTTTAGGGGCTCACTTACAT
>RGHK01000055.1 GCA_010024215.1 Pseudomonadota bacterium
TCCGTAATAGTAAACACTTACTATTAACCAAGACATTCCGAAACCCCAATGCCCAAATGACCATATAATCAACTTGAATATTTTATATGTATCATTGCTTATTAATTCTCTAACAATATATGCATAAGACAGGATAATTAATGGCTTAATAGAGAAGGGCTCAAAAGCTAAAACGCCGATTAAACCAAAAAAAAATGGGATTAAAAATTCTCTTAATTTCATTAGGTTACTGTTATTTGAACCTTATCAATTTTTCGATCATCAGCGTGAATAACTTTTATGCTGAGGTTTTCAATTTTGACCTTGTCACCCTTCTTAGGTAAGACTCCAAGTTGCGTAGATCTATCTTTTTTAAATTCTTCTAATAGTGAATCTGCTTTTTTAGTTTCTGGGACAACATTTGGCTCTCTAAGCATTTCAGCAAGGTCAATATCCTCATTTCCATCATATATCTTGGGTAACATATCTTTAGCGAGTAATAAGCCACTAACTTCATCTCTTTCTTTTCCTAATACGGGGTATCTTGAGTGTCCTGATTCAATAATTTTTTCTATTATTGAATTGATATTTTCATCTATGCCAAAAGTAACCATATCAACTTTTGGCACCATTATTTCTTTAACAGTAGTATTACCAAGTTTGATTGCTTTATTGGCTATTGATTCAGCCTCTTTGTCAATTATATTTAGATCTACAGCATCTTTTAAGAAATCTGTTACTTCTGAAACAGATTGTGTTTTTATGAAAAAGGGATTTCTAAAAAATTTTTTTATTTTTGCTATAAGTCCCGAAGGAGGGTGACTGTCTTCGCTTTCTAATTTTTGATTCATTTAGTAAGGATTATTAATATTAACTTTTTTTAAAATATTTATTTCTTTCTTTTCCATGATCATAGCTAATTCATTATTTATATGATCATATCCAAGTATATGATATACACCATGAGCTAACATGTGAATAATATGCTCATCAAAAGTTTTACCTTCATCTTCTGCTTCTTTTTCTACATACTCGCAACTTATTGCAATATCGCCAAGATTATTAGTAAATTTTGATGAAATATCTTCGTTAGGAAAAGATAATACATTTGTAGGCCTGTCTTTGTTTCTAAACTCAGCATTAAGAGCTTGCATTTCTTTGTTATTCATTAATCTTAAATTTATTTCAGAGTTTCTTGAATCTTCTTCTATAAGAATTAGTTCTACTATTTTGTGCAGCCTATCTTCAAGATTTTTATCTATGGATATGCTCTCATCTGATGTAATTATTAAGCTCACTTATTAACTGTGGATTCAAATTTTTTATAAGCATCAATAATTTTTCTTACAATTGGATGCCTAATAACATCTTTTGATGAAAATTCAGTTATGCCAATACCATCTGTGTTATTTAGAACTTGAATAACATGATTTAGACCTGATGTTATATGCTTTGGAAGGTCGACCTGTGTAAGGTCACCATTTATAACTGCCTTAGAACCAAAACCAATTCTTGTTAGAACCATTTTCATTTGCTCTACTGTTGTATTCTGACTTTCATCCATAATAATGAATGCGTTGTTAAGTGTTCTACCTCTCAAGTATGCCAATGGAGCCACCTCAATAACTTCCTTCTCAATTAATTTTGAGGTTTTTTCCATCCCCAGCATCTCATACAATCCGTCATATAGTGGTCTTAGGTATGGGTCAACTTTTTGAGATAAGTCACCTGGTAAGAAACCTAATTTTTCTCCTGCTTCTACTGCTGGTCTAATTAATACTATTCTTTGAACCTTATCGCTTAATAATGCTTCAACAGCTTTAGCAACTGCTAGATATGTTTTACCGGTACCCGCGTCGCCAATACCAAAGTTTATTTCATATTTATTTATGTTATTTATATATGCTTGCTGGTTTGAGCCCCTGGGTCTAATAATTTTTTTTGGAGTTTTTATCTGAATCTCTGGGTCTATGATTTCTTCTTTTTTTGAAAGACTCAGATTTAGATGTGATTGAATGGTAAGATGAACAGCTTCTTTGCTTAGCTCGATATTTTTCTTTGTTAAATTATATAAATCTAAGATTGCATCTGATGCATGTTTTATATCTTTTTCTTTTCCTGTGATTTTTACTTCATCACCTTTGTGAAAAATCTTAACTGAAAAGCTTTTTTCAATTAACTTTAAATTGCCATTTAACTCCCCTACGAAGAGAGCGATTCTGTTTGCGTTAGATGGTTTAAGGGAGATGTTCTTAAGAGCAGTTTGTGTTTCTTGCATTAAGTCTAATTTTTACCTCTTGAGTTATGCAGAGTACCTAATAAAGAATAGGATAATGCCTCTGTAATCTTTATGTCTACTAATTTTCCAATAAAACTAATATTTTCAAAATTAAAATTTACCACTCTGTTGCATTCGGTTCTAGCCTGTAACTGCTCTGGACTCTTTTTTGCAATCCCTGTGACAAGACATCTTTGTATAGACCCGATCATATTTTTACTGTGTTCACGATGATAAAAGTTAAGCTGATCTTGCAAGATCTTTAATCTTTCTTTTTTTTCCTCTATTGAAGTTAAATCCTCTAATTTTGAAGCAGGTGTTCCCGGTCTTTTTGAATATATAAAACTAAATGAGGAATCAAACTTTATTTCGTTTACAAGATCCATAGTCTCATTAAAGTCTTTTTCTGTCTCTCCAGGAAACCCTACGATGAAATCTGATGAAACCCTTAAATCAGGTCTGTAAGATTTAATTTTATTTACTGCTTCAGTAAAGATATCAATAGTGTAGTTTCTTTTCATTTTTTCTAAAATTCTATTTGATCCTGATTGGACCGGAAGGTGAAGCTGACTAACAAGCTGAGGCACATACTGATAGACTTCGATTAAGTCCTCAGTCATATCTAACGGGTGAGATGTTGTATATCTTATTCTTTCAATGCCATCTATATGGCTTATTATTTCAATCAGATCAGACAGCCTCAAAATTCTACCTTTGAAAGGCATCATATAAGAATTAACATTTTGACCCAAAAAGGTTATTTCCGATACGCCTTGCTCTGCTAATCTGGCAACTTCATCGAATATCTGTTCAGGTTTTCTACTTACCTCGTCACCTCTTGTATAAGGAACTACGCAAAAAGAGCAATATTTTGAACATCCTTCCATAATAGCAACATAGCTTGAAGGCCCTCCTGTTGTTGGCTTTGGTAGGGAGTCAAACTTTTCCTCAATTGGAAAAGTGATATCTATTGCTTTGATACCTTTGCTTGTATCGATTTCTAGAAGATCGGATACTCTGTGTAGAGTTTGTGGTCCATATATTAAATCAACATAAGGAGCTCTTTTTTTAATATTGCTTCCCTCCTGGGTAGCCACACACCCACCAACTCCTATCTTTAAATTTGGATTCTTTTCTTTAAGCTTGTTTAATCTTCCAAGCTCAGAATAAACTTTTGTTTCAGCCTTATCTCTTATAGAGCATGTATTAAGCAGGATAATATCTGCTTCTTCAGGATGGCTTGTAACTTCAACTCCCTTTCTTTCTTTTAGAATATCTACAGTCTTATCCGAGTCATACTCGTTCATTTGACATCCATAGGTTTTAATATAAAGTTTCGTACCCATATAATTAAGTATTATGAAATCTAAAAGTGTTTACAAGATAATTTTCATCCAGCTTGGTGAAATATATGAAGTTTTTGCTAATCAAATTTTTCAAAGCGATATGTATGGTTTCATAGAGGTTGAGGATTATATATTTAATAAAGACAAACAACTAGTTGTAGATCCAACATCAGAAAAATTAAAAAATGAGTTCGCTAAAGTTGAAAGAAGTTATATACCACTAAATTCAATAATAAGAATAGATGAAGTTAAGGAAACTGGAGAGGCAAAAATTAAAGAAAATAAGGGACAGGTTAGCCAGTTCCCAATGAATATTCAGCCTTTAAATAAAAAAGATTAACTAGCCCTCAGGCATAAAAAGATTTTTATAGAATTTTAGCTCGGCGACAGACTCTCTGATATCACCCAAAGCTCTATGTGACCCTTTTTTTTCGTAAACTTGAGCTTCGTTCATCCATCTTACTGCTGCTTCTTTAAAGGAGGAAACGTCTATATGCCTATAATTAAAATAAGCCTCTAATCTAGGCATATATTTTGCTAAAAACCTTCTATCATGAGAAACAGTATTACCACACATGGGTGATTGATTTTCTCCCACATATTTTGATATGAAATCAAGCGTTTCGATTTCTGCCATTTGCTCAGTAATGTTGCTGCTCTTAACTAAGTCTATCAAGCCAGAGGAACCATGTTGATTTTGGTTCCATTCATCCATTGCGTCCAATAAAGATGTTGTTTGTTTAATAATTAAATTTGGGCCCTCTGCAAGAATATTTAACTGCGAGTCTGTAATTAAAGTCGCTATTTCAATAATTCTCTCCTCATTTGGATCCAATCCTGTCATTTCCAAGTCAATCCAAATGAGATTATCTTTTGACTGTGTGCTTTTCATAACTTTTTATATTTCTTCCTTTAGTGTATTTTGTGCTTTATATGACAAAAGTTCAAACCGGATTGGTAATAGAATTCTACTCTAATAGCTGCTTAGTGCGAACTAAGGAGCATGATATTCCCTGCATTGGTATTAAGGATGTCGTTGTTGGTGATCAGGTAAATATTGAAATAATTCAAGATAGTAAAAAAATTAGAGGAGTTATCCTTTCAAAGGAGCCCCGTAAATCATCTTTAAGAAAAAAAGAAAATAGTAAATCTAAGGTAATTGCAGCTAACCTAAGTCATGTTGGAATATTATTTACCCCACAACCCAAAACCACTTCAGAGTTTATTGATAAATGGATTTTGACTGCCATTTTGTCAGATATTAAGCCTTTTATTATCTGTAATAAAATTGATCTTGAGCATGATGAACTATATGAAAGGAATATATCTGTATATGAAAAGTTAGATATAGAAATAATTAAGATATCTGCAAAAAAAGAGCTCAATACAAATAATCTTATAAATTTTCTTAAGGAGAAATGTGTTCTCTTTGTCGGGAACTCTGGTGCTGGTAAATCTACTATTACTTCATTGTTAACGGGTAAAAAAATAAAAACCAATTCTCTTTCAAACAATCAAGGTGTGCACACCACATCGATTTCTACTCTTTATCAGACTAAAAATGATATAAGCATTATTGACTCTCCTGGTGTCAGAGACTTGCCAATATCTGGTTGGAATAAAGATGAGATACTTTTTGGCTTTCAAGAAATCTATAAACAATCAAAAAAATGTAAATTTAATGACTGTAATCATATTAATAATAAAGAGTGTGCTGTTTTAGATCATCTAAGTAATGGAGAAATTGATGAAAGCAGATACAATAATTTCATAAAATTTAGGGACTCAGATAATTGTGAATAAAAAAACACATTTTGGCGGTTGATGAAAAAGATAAAAGCACGCATGTGGGAGAAGTATTTTCATCTGTTGCCGAAAACTATGACATCATGAATGACGCTATGTCGATAGGCATGCATAGACTATGGAAAAAAATTCTAGTTGAGCTAGCCTCTATATCTGATGATGAAATGGTGCTAGATATTGCTAGTGGCACAGGAGATATAGCTAAGCTAATATCAAGAGAATATCCAAATACCAAAATATTTATGACAGACATCAATATGGATATGCTATCAGAAGGCAGAGACAGATCGATAAACGAGAGTTTCTATAAGAATTGTCATTTTTGCCAACTTAGTGGTGAAAAAATGCCCTTTAAGAATCGAACGTTTGATCTAATAACCATTGGTTTTGGTTTAAGAAATTTTACAGACAAAGAAGCCGGCTTGAGAGAAATGAGGAGATGTCTAAAGCAAAATGGTAAATTACTTATTCTAGAATTTTCAAAACCAACCAATCATCTTTTTTCAAAAATATATGACTGGTACTCTTTTAATATTCTTCCAAAACTTGGCGCTCTATTGGCCAATGACTCAGATAGTTATCAATATTTAGCAGAATCCATTCGGATGCATCCAGACCAGGAGGCTTTAAAGTCAATGATAATAGAGTCAGGATTTTCAGAGTGCAAATTTTATAATCTTCTAAATGGTGTTGTATCAATTCATGTAGCATATGAAAAATAATTTCTCTGGGTTCATTAATAACGTCATTCATGATCTGGAAGAGGCATCGCCAGTTACTAAAGCAAAATTAAAAGAGATTTATCCAATAAAATTTAAAGTATCTCTGGATGGTCATAAAGATATCTTTATAAGTCTTGATGAAGATAAAAAAGAAATTTCATTTAGCAAA
>RGHK01000056.1 GCA_010024215.1 Pseudomonadota bacterium
TCTGCAACAGAAATCGCAAATTCTATAAAATAAAAACAAAACTAAAAAAGTATGATAAATAAAATAAAAAACTTAACATTAATATTTATTTGTAATTTATTTGTTACAAATCTTTATAGTGCTTTGCCTGAAAATATCTCAGAGCTTGTGGAAGATGCAGCGCCTGCAGTTGTGAACATTACTTCTAAAAAAGAGATTTCACAAAGACAATCATATGGTTATGGTGGAATTCCAGATGAAATGCTTGAAAGATTTGGTATTCCTAGGCAATTTAGAGAGATGCCTCAAGAAAAAAGAGAGGCGGTTTCTTATGGATCTGGTTTCATATTAAAAGATAACTACATAATGACAAATTATCATGTTGTTGAAGATGCTACTGAGGTTATTGTTTCATTGTCTGATAGAAGGGAATTTATTGCTGAGATTGTTGGAGTTGACCCTCTTTCTGATTTAGCTCTTTTAGTAGTTGAGGGCAAAGATTTACCTAAAGTAGAAACAGGTAATAGTGATAGTTTAAAAGTTGGTGATTGGGTTGTTGCTATTGGTTCTCCATTTAGTTTTGATTTTTCTGTTACAGCGGGAATTGTTAGTGCAAAAGGAAGAAGTATTCAAAATAATAATATTGGAAATTATGTTCCTTTTTTACAAACAGATGTTGCAATTAATCCAGGTAATTCAGGAGGACCTTTATTTGACTTAGATGGAAAAGTGGTAGGTATAAATTCTCAAATATACTCAAGAAGTGGAGGTTACCAAGGATTGGCTTTTGCAATACCAATTAATGTTGCTATTGATGTGGCAAACCAGATCATTGAAAAGGGTGAAGTCTCAAGAGGTTACCTTGGTGTAAGGATGAGCGAAGTTGATAGTGATCTTGCTGACGCTCTCGGTATGAAGAAGCCCTATGGTGCCCTGATTAATGATGTTGAAGAAGGAGAATCAGCTGATAATGCTGGATTGCTTCCGGGTGATGTCATAATTGAATTCGATAACAAAGAGATTAAATTTAGTTCGGATTTGCCACATGTTGTTGGTCAAATTCAACCAGATACAAATGCTACAGCTAAGATAATAAGAGACGGTGATGAGATTGAACTTGATTTTGTATTAGGAGAACTTCCTGTCAATAAAGAATCTTTTGTTCCAGCTAAATCTCAAACCTCTTCAGACCCAATTGGGATAAAGGTAGCAGAAATAGATAGAGAGAACCCCACGATGGCAAATCTTCCAGATGGTGTAATTGTTTCAAGGGTTAATCCTGGATCGCCTGCTTCCGGGAGAGTTACAAGAGGCGATCTTATTACTATGATCCAATATAAGGGTAAAAAGTATGCAATTTATGATGTTGAATCTTATGAGGAGGCACTAGAAAGCTTTTCTTCTGGAAATAAAATAGCTCTTCATCTTAATAGAAACGGTAGTCGTATAATCAGGTCTATTACTTTAAATTAGAGTATAAATCTTTTCATTTACTCCTATATTGCAGCTATTGGCTGTAAAATAGCCTCACCTTATGAAAAATATTAGAAATTTCTCTGTAATTGCGCATATCGATCACGGTAAATCTACTTTATCAGATAGATTAATAGAGTTTTGCGGGGGTCTAACTGCAAGAGAAATGTCAGAACAGATCTTGGACTCAATGGATATTGAGCGTGAAAGAGGTATCACCATTAAGGCTCAAGCAGTAACTTTAGAATATAAAAAAGATGATGTTAGCTATCAATTAAATTTTATTGATACACCAGGTCATGTTGATTTCTCGTATGAGGTATCTAGATCATTATCAGCATGTGAAGGGGCTTTATTGGTTGTTGATGGCTCTCAAGGTGTAGAGGCGCAAACCTTAGCAAATTGTTATACAGCAGTCGATCAAGGTTTGGAAGTTGTTCCTGTTATAAATAAAATTGATTTACCCCAAGCTGAACCAGAACGGGTAAAAAAAGAAATTGAGGACATGATTGGTATTAATGCAGAAACAGCACCATTGGTTAGCGCAAAAACTGGATTGGGAATAGAAGAGTTACTTGATGAATTGGTTTCAAATATTCCGCCACCAGAAGGAAGCCCAACTGAGCCATTACAGGCATTGATTGTAGATTCATGGTTTGACTCATACCTTGGAGTTGTTTCTTTAATCAGGATAAAAAATGGAACTATTAAAACTGGTCAAAAGTTTAAAATTCATTCAACCGGACAATCTCATAACGTTGATGAGATTGGGATTTTTTCTCCAAAAAAAATTAAGAAACAAATATTATCTGCTGGAGAAGTTGGTTACTTAGTAGCTGGAATAAAAAATATTAAAGGTGCTCCTGTTGGTGATACGATTCTTGACGTATCAAATGAATCTATTGAACCCTTGCCAGGTTTTAAAAAAGTTAATCCAAAAGTTTTTGCATCAATGTTTACAGTTAATTCTGATGATTATGAAAGGTTTAGGGATGCACTATCAAAACTCATTCTTAATGATTCATCTTTAGTATATGAACCTGAGGTATCAGATGCACTTGGCTTTGGATTTAGATGTGGTTTCTTAGGCACACTTCACATGGAAGTCATAAGAGAAAGACTAGAAAGAGAATATGATTTAGATCTAATTTCAACAGCACCATCTGTAGAGTATGAAGTGCTAAAAACAGATGGAGAAATAATAAAAATTGACAATCCATCACAGCTTCCTGTTCCGAATGATATTGATGAAATACGAGAGCCAATAGTCAATACAACTATTTTGACCCCTAATGAATATGTTGGAAGTGTTATAACTTTATGCACTTCAAAAAGAGGTGTTCAAAAAGATATGACTTATTTTGGTAACCAAGTTTCAATAGTATTCGAAATGCCGTTATCAGCAGTTATTGTTGATTTTTTTGATCAAATCAAATCATCAACCAAAGGTTTTGCATCAATTGAATACTCACTAATAGGATTTTTTAAATCAGAATTAACAAAAATTGATATTTTAATAAACAATCAAAAAATTGATGCTTTATCAATGATAGTTCATAAGTCATTTTCAACCCAAAAGGCTAGAGAAATTGCTTCAAATCTTCAGAAGTTAATTCCACGGCAGATGTTTGATGTTCCTATTCAGGTTGCTCTTGGATCAAAGATAATTTCAAGAGAAACTGTTAAAGCTCAGGAGAGTAAGTTGATAAGTGATCCAATTTTTATAATCTCTGTTATAGGCATGACTTTTGTCCTTGGATCATGGATAAAAAGCGTAATTAACAACGAGAGCAATGAAAATAATTTTGTTGTAAAAAATAGTTCTTCACTATCAACTATTTTTGGTTTGCTAATGCTTTACAGTATTTTTGTTAATGCTGGTGACTTAGGTATTGTTTTATTAATTGCGTCGATAGTTTCATTAATAGTGCTTTTAATTGGTTTTGTTGTTAAAAATGAAGTAATTTTATCTACCTCTCGTGGTTATTTTATTCCTATTTTTTTAATTTTTATATTAAGGACTTTTATATACGAACCGTATCAAATACCATCAGGATCAATGATGCCTGGTCTAAAAGTTGGGGATTTTCTTCTTGTTGATAAAAATTCTTACGGATATAAAGTCAACAGAATCGGTTTGCCAATAAGAGACAATAACAATCCTGAATATGGAGATGTAGTTGTTTTTGTTCCACAGCACAATCCTGTTCCTTACGTTAAGAGATTAATTGGAAAACCCGGGGATGTTATTAGGATAATTAATAAACAAGTTTATGTTAATGGAGAACCAATCGCAAAAACCTTTGTTAAATCTCAGGAAGAAACTATCACAAAACGATATAGAGACTTATCTGGAAACATTACCCAAAGAGAGCAAGATGTAATTGTTGATCTATTTTATGAAAAGCATGGCGATAAAACATATATAGTTAGAAATATTAGAAATGAAAATATTCAATACCCATCCGAATGGGAGGTGCCACAAGGACACTTCTTTGTAATGGGAGATAATAGAGATAACTCAAACGATAGTACTAAAGATGTAGGCTTTGTTCCAAGAGAGAATTTTTTTGGTGAAGCAAGCTATTTATTTATGACATGGGAATGCTGGACATGCTTACCTTATTTTAGCAGGGTAGGTAAAATTAATTGATGTCCTATAAAGATCTTCAAACCCAATTGAGCTACAACTTCAAGGACAAAGAGTTGTTAGAGCTGGCTTTTACACATAAAAGTTATAGCAACAGTCAAAATAACGAACGATTAGAATTTTTAGGCGACTCAATTTTAAATTCAGTTATTTCTAAGTACCTATTTGATAGATTTGATAATGAAAAAGAGGGCTTGTTAACTAGAATGCGAGCTTTTTTAGTAAAAGCAGAGACGCTTATCACTAAAGCTGAAGAATTATCACTAGATAAGTACATTAAACTCTCCAAAGGAACTGCTAATTTATCCAAAGAGAGGAAAAATTCTATTTTAGAAGACGCCTTTGAAGCCTTAATTGGTGCAATTTTTATTGATGGAGGTTGGGATATTGCTAATGAAGTAATACTTTCAATCTTTAATACAGATCTTAAATCTCTTTCATCAGAAATGAATTTCAAAGATGCAAAGACAGAATTGCAAGAACTATTTCAATCAATGAAATATGAATTACCAAAATACAATACTAAAGAAATTGAAGGCGGTGAATTCACATGCTTGGTTTCATATAATGGATTGACATTCGAAGCCAAAGGCAATTCAAAAAGAGCTGCAGAAACCAATGTAGCCATCAAATTATTATCTCAAATTAAAAATACTTCTAATGAATAAAAGTTACTGTGGATATATTTCAATTGTTGGTAAGCCAAATGTAGGTAAATCAACAATAATTAATCATATTCTTGGCAAAAAAATATCAATAACTTCACGTAAATCACAAACTACTAGAAATAATATTTTAGGAATAAAAACTTCAGGTAATAAACAAATGATTTTTGCTGATACCCCCGGAATGCATATCAAATCGCCTAAAGTTATGAACAAGGTTCTAAATAGGTCTGCAGAAAGTTTAATTGAAGACTCCGATATTATTTTATTTGTTATTCAAAGGCTGACTCTAGATAGGGAAGATCTATTAGTTCTAAATAAGCTCAAAGAAGCTAAATCGAAAGTTATTTGTGTTTTAAATAAAATCGATCAAGTTACCGATAAAAATAAATTATTACCTTTAATGCAGAGATTATCGCAAGAATATGATTTTCTGGACATATTACCAATATCGGCATTAAACAATGATGGTATTGATGAATTAGAAAGTTTAATAATGAAGTATCTGCCAGAAAATGAACATCTATATGGCAAAGACTCTATAAAAAGTGCGCATAAAGATATTTTTATGGTTTCAGAGCTTATTAGAGAAAAAATCATTCGCAAACTAGGAGACGAATTGCCACATGACACATTTGTTCAAGTTGAATTGTTTAATGAAGAGGAAAATATTATTAATATTCATGCAGTTATATATGTTGTTAGAAGCAGTCAAAAACAAATTGTCATTGGCAGAGGTGGCTCAACTTTAAAAAAAATCGGTCAGCAAGCAAGAGAAGAGATAGAAGAGTATTTTAATAAAAAAGTTTTCTTGAAAACCTGGGTAAAAGTTAAGAAAAACTGGAATACGGATTCAGATTATCTGCAAAGTCTTGGTGTGGGTGGAAGCTATGAATCATAACGAATGGGATGATTGTTTTTTATTACATCAAAGATCCCATGGTGAAACCAGTCTTATTGCTGATGTTTTTACAAAAAAAAATGGCAAAATATCCATAATCGCAAAAGGTGCAAAAAAACCAAAATCGAAATATTTTGGATATTTATCACCTTTTGTAAAATTAAAAATTACTTATTCTGGCAGGTCTGATTTAAAAACTTTAACTAATATTGATAGAGATTTTTCGTACTCATCAAATAATTTATCAAAAACCACATACAGTCTTTTATATATCAATGAATTGCTGGTTCGATTATTACCAAAAGACGCAGCTCAAGAGGATTTATTTAATTTATATGAAAACTTCTTAATAGATATTCATTCCGGAGATGATGTTGAGCTTACACTTAGGCATTTTGAATTTGATCTTTTGGATTTGCTTGGCTATGGATTAAATTTTGATAGTGAGATTAATGAGGATAAATTTATAGATCCAAATAAAACTTATTCGTTTATCCCAGAAAGTGGATTTAGCGAATCAAAAGCATCAAACTTTTCTGGCAAAGATATTATTAATATTAAAAATAGAAAATT
>RGHK01000057.1 GCA_010024215.1 Pseudomonadota bacterium
AGATGTTGTATCTTCTATTGGAAAAAAAACATTAGCCCCTGGATTAAAAATGACGACATCAATTGGCGCTACTTCTTCTTCAACATGCTTGAATAATTGCTGGATTGATTCTTCCTCTCTGGCATCAACGCCAAAGCACTTTATCCAGCCACCTGTTTCAACAATATCGTTTTCTAATGGTTTAAATTTATCCAAATTTCCCGGCCTTCTAACTGCACAAACTTTATAGCCATTGCTTGCAAATTTTTTGCATAAAGCTGAGCCAGTAGCATCACCGGCTCCTATGATAATTGCTGAATATTTTGAAAAATCATTCATAACGTTGTTTAATTGCTTTACTTTACAAAATTGTGAAAACAAATGAAAGTTGACTTTATATATGACGTAGCTACTCCAAATGGATATTTGGCGCATAAGGTAGTGCCTGAGTTTGAAAAAAGAACAAATACTACTTTTAACTACATACCTTGCTTAGCTGGAGGTATCTTCAAACTAACAAACAATACACCGCCATTAATAGCAAATGCTGATGTAAAAAATAAATCAGATTACTTTTTTATAGAAATGGAAAGATTTATCAAGAAACATGATTTAAAACTATTCAAACAAAATTCTTACTTTCCACAGAACTCACTTTATGTTCAAAGAGGTGCTGTTGCTGCAAAAAAATTAGGCATTTTTGATAAATACCTTGAATGCACTATGTCAGCTATGTGGGAAAAAGATCTTAATATTCAAGACAAAGATATCCTCAAACAGTCGCTTGTGGACTATGGAATCAAGTGCGATGAAATTTTTGAATTAATTGAAACTCAAGCCTGCAAAGATGAGTTAATAGAGAATACCTCATGGGCAGTTAAAAAAGGTGCTTTTGGTATTCCCACCTTTTTAATAGATGATCAAATCTTTTTTGGAAAAGATCATATGAATCAGCTTGAAGATTACATAAATTCTAAAAAATAAAAGAACTTTTCATAAAATATTCTTTCAAAGCTAAGAGGTATAAAATATATAAATGAAGAGATTTGCTCTTACTTTGCCGATTTTTATAGGCTCACTAATGATGAATCCTATTAAAGGAGACTTTTTGGTGGACGGAGTTTTAACCAAAACAGCTGAATCAAACAAAAACACATGCATCTCTTATGTTCCTAAAATAGGTTCTGTAAAAGAAGGTGAGGATATTAATATCGACTCGGATAAGTTCCAGATAACTGAAGATAAAAGATTAATTCTCTATGGCAATGTTCAACTTGACTTTGTTGATGGTCTATTGAGATCCCAAAATGCAGAATTAGATAGAGAAAATGGAAGGGTTGAATTCTCTAATGAGGGAGAAATTTTTCTTAAAGATTTTTATTTTAATGCTTTAAAGGGATATCTGAATAAAGATGATAATTCTATTTCGCTCAATAATGGAATGGTCTTTTCCCAGGAAAGGAATCTAGTATTTAATTTTGATTATTTAACTGGGGTCTTAGATGAAAAAATACTTTTAACTAATGCTTCCATGTCATCATGTGCAGATCCAAGCAGTGGCTGGATCCTAGAAGCTGAAGAAATAGCTCTAGACTCAACTGCTAATAGAGGCTTAGCAAAAAATATTAAAATAAAAGCTGCAGGTACTACAATTTTTGCTTTTCCCTATATCCCATTTGCTACATCTGATGAGAGAATGAGTGGGTTTCTTGAGCCATCTATATCATATTCTTCCGATGGTATTGATCTAATGATTCCTTATTATAAGGTTATTTCTGAAAGATCTGATTTCACAGTAGCTCCAAGACATATTGCAAAAAGAGGCTCTGGATTTGAATTCAATTATCGATCTCTTCATGGAAATAATAGCAGCTTGAGAAATCTTGACCTTATATATTTTGACAAGGACGATGAGCTTAAAAATGAATACCTTAAAGAAAATTATTCTAGATGGGCTTATAAATATAATGATACTTTTAATTTTTTATTCACAAACATTTCTATAGACTGGTCAAAGGCTTCCGATGCACTGCTATTGAGAGACATCCCAGGAGACATTACCTCTATTGGTTATCAAAGATCTCAAAGCTTGAATCAAAATATTTCAGTTGAAACCAAATTAAAGAACATTGAAATTACTGTTGAACATCAAAGTTATCAGTCTCTAAATCCTATTCTTTCAAACGGTTACAAGAAATCAATTGGTATAAATTTAAATTATTTCAAAAACTTTGGAGGCTTATCAATTAAAGAAAGATTGAATATTGCTAATTTTAATGCAGATAAAATTCACGGTTATTACGGATATCAAGTGCATGGTGATAGCTTATTAAGGGTAATTGAGAATCCGACAGAGGGGAAAAGAATATACTCAGATCTTTCAATATCAAAACATGTCCATATTAAAGGAATTAATATAAATTCTAGTTTTGGTCTTACAAGCATAATCTATGACTTGAGCAGATATTCAACTAAACCTAAAAATGTAACTATTCCCAATGCGCTTCTAGATCTAAGCTCAGTTTTTATAAGCTACAAGAACAACGGTCGTCATATCTTAGAGCCAAAGTTGATATTAGGTTACACAGGATTTAAAAATCAAAAAAATAATCCAATCTTTGATTCTAATGAGATCTCCTTTGAAAATGATCTATTTCAAAATTCAAGGTTTTCTGGCATGGATAGAATTGGTGACCAAAACTTTTATACCCTTAGCCTTGGCTATAAAAATATTAATAATAATAAAAATAATATTAGTCTGAGAGTCTCAAAAAAATACTATCTGAAAGATAGAAAAGTTTTTATGAATCACTCAATGATTGCAATTGATGAAGATCCTTTATTAATTTCTGGAACATGGATGCCAAATAATAAAACTTTAATTGATAGTTATGCAGGATATACACATGGAAATAATGATTTGCAACTTGGTGGGTTGACCATTAAGCAAAAATTAGATTTTGGACTCATTGGTTATGCAAAAAAATATAGGAAGATTGCTGGGGATTTCAATATAGAGATGGATTATTCTGAGCTTTTTGCTGATATAGATATAAACCCAAGCTTTAAGCTTATTGCTCAGTTAAAAAGAGATGATAGTACAAAGACAAATATTGAGAACTTATTTGGAATCGAATATGAGAACTGTTGTCTAGCGTTAAGAATAACGACCTCAGACAGAAACTATTCAAAATACAACCTAAATCAAGAAATTTTATACCCTCATCTTGCAGATGCGTGGGATAATATGATTTATATTGAAAGCAAAAGTAGAATAAATTTTGAGTTTGAGCTTAAAGGCCTTAATTCATCTTTTGATAGAGTGAATAGATTATTAAATAATTCACTTTTTAAAAATTAAATTAATTTAAACATGAAAAACATAGCATTAATAACAACACTTTTTTTATCCACCAGAATTTTTTCTGCCATAGAGATCTTAGACAGAATAGCTGTGATTGTTGACGATGGGGTTGTTATGGAATCTCAAATAAAAGCTGGCTTAGATGAAATTATTGCAAGATATGATCAACAAAATATACCAAAACCAAGCATAGATGACCTAAAAGAACAGGTCATTGAGTCATTGATTATAGAGGAGCTTCAGCTTCAGTTAGCTAATAGAGCCGGGGTCAGAATTAGTGACGCTGAATTAAACAGCTCTATTATTAGAATAGCTCAAAATAATCAAATGGAACTGCAGCAATTTATATCTTTCATTGAAGATAGCGGAGATTCTTATGAAGAATTTAGAGAAAATGTTAGAAAACAAATGATTATTCAAAGAATACAAAGAGGAAGAGTCCAATCTGAAATTACGATTACTGAAAAAGAATTTGATGCCTTTCTTGCTACTGATGAATCACTGATTGAGCTTGAGCCACAGCTTTTACTAAGACAAATTTAGTTTTTCAGATATAGCAATAGATGTATCTATAAGTTCAAATGCAAAAAATGGTGGAGCAATGGATTGGAGAAGAGCAAATGAAATGCCTGAATTATTCGCTAGTGCCATAAAAAATCAGAAAGTTGGTTATATAACCTCGCCTCTTGAAAGTGGTGCTGGGTATCATATTCTTAAGCTTGAGGATAAAAGAGGTCCATTTGTTCAATATGAAGATCAATGGTTCTCAAGACATATTCTATTAACTCCTTCAACAATCAGAGATGAAGAGACTACGATTGCAGAACTAAATGATATTAGATCAAGAATACTTGATGGGGAGGATTTTGCGGATCTAGCAAAAGAATATTCTGAAGATCCTGGTTCTGCAAAGCAAGGCGGAGATCTAGATTGGTTAGGTAAAGGTGTTCTCGCACCAGAATTTGAAAAAACCATGATCGAAACTCCCATAGGTGAAGTTTCTGAGGTTTTTCAGACAGAGTTTGGTTTTCATTTTCTTGAAGTATTAGATAAACGAAATCATGATATGACTAGAGATCTTATAGAAGATAGAGCTTATCAAATTCTGTATGGAAGAAAATATGAAGAGGAGCTGGAGAATACTCTACGCTCAATGAGAGCAGAAGCCTTTGTTGAAATCAAAGAACTAGATTGAAAAAAATTATTTACTCACCTGGCGAACCCTCTGGAATTGGACCAGATTTAATTATTCAACTTAGCTGTTCAACTTTCTGGAACCAAATCAATATTCCAATTGCATGTATTGCTGATCCTGAGCTTTTGATTGATAGAGCTAATACACTTGGAAAAAAAATCAAAATAAAAGAAATTTCAAATCCTGGAGAATTAAGAAAAAATAAAAGAAATGAAATCCAGGTAATTAAAATTGCTAAATGTCCAAATACAAAATATGGGAAGCTACATCGCTCAAATGCTAAATATGTTTTGGATAATCTTAACTATGGAATTGATAGAGCCCTAACAAATAAAAAAGTTGGGCTTGTAACAGGGCCTATCAGCAAAGAAAATATTATTTCGATTGATAAAAAATTCTCAGGCCATACAGAACATATTCAAAAACTAACCAAAAGCAAAGATGTCCTTATGCTACTTGGATCAGAAAAGCTTAAAGTTGCATTGGCAACAACTCACATACCTTTAAAAGCTGTACCAAAAAAGATAACAAAATCATTAATTATTAACAAAGCGATCATTCTTAATGAGGAGCTAAAGAATAAATTCAGAATCAAGAATCCTCAAATTACTTTATTAGGATTAAATCCTCATGCTGGAGAAGGTGGAAAAATTGGATCAGAGGAAAAAGAAATCCTATTACCTGCAGTAAAAGAATTAAGGAAAAAGAAAATAAATATCTCATACCCTAAGTCCGCAGACACAGCATTTACAAAAAAAGGTCTCAAAGAAACTGATGCATTTCTTGGAATGTATCACGATCAAGTTCTACCAGTTCTTAAAGCTCTTAGTTTTGGTTCTGCTGTTAATGTAACTCTTGGCATTCCTATTGTAAGAACATCTGTGGATCATGGCGTAGCTCTTGATATGGCTGGCTCTGGAAAGTCTGATACAGCTTCTTTAAAAGAAGCAATAAAGATTGCTAAAAAAATAATCTGATGCAGTCAAGAGACATAAGAAGAAAATTTGGTCAAAATTATCTATCTGATGCGGCAATTATTTTTGAAATGGGTCAAGCAATTTCACCAAAGAAACAAGATTATTTTTTTGAAATAGGTCCAGGAATGGGCGCATTAACTAATGTTCTTAATATAGACGGGGTTAATGTTAAAGCTCTTGATATAGATCCTAATAATATTGATTACCTTCGTAAGAAATTTCAGCAGCCTGCAAATTTTGATTTTACTCAAGGTGATATCTTATCTGAACCACTGGGCTTTCTTTCTGATCAAAAATTTAGAATTGTAGGCAACCTACCCTACAACATATCTACTCAGATTATATTGAAATTTATAGATTGGCATGAATCAATTAATGACATGCATTTTTTAGTACAAAAAGAGGTAGCCGATAAGATATCTGGAAATATAGGATCAAAAAACTGGGGAAAACTTTCAATTAAACTATCCTGTTTTTTTGAAACCCAAATATTATTTGATGTACCACCGGAAGCTTTTGATATTAAGCCTAAAGTTAATTCAAGCTTCATAAGATTAAGTCCAAAAGAAAACTTT
>RGHK01000058.1 GCA_010024215.1 Pseudomonadota bacterium
AATTGATAACTGAGTATCTATATCAAATAGTCTTATTGATTCTATGGTGTCATCAAAAATTTCTACTCTTAATGGGTTTTGATATAGAGGAGTATTTATGTCTATTATTCCGCCTCTAAGAGAGTATTCATTTAAATGTTCAATTTTATTTGTCTTTTTATAATTGAGTGCTATTAATATGTTTTCTAGTTTTCCTATTGATATAGTGGTATTAATAGAGAATGATTCTTGGGACTTAAAAATATCTATATGTGGGTATAGCTCGAATAAGTTTTTGACAGTAGAAATAACTATATCTTTATTTTTATTTAATGTATTTAGAATAGTAAATCTTTCCTTTAAGATATTTTCTGGAATAGAAAAATGATCATAAGGCAGTATTTCATTTTCTGGAAAGTATCTTATGAAACTAGGATCTATATATAAACATAGCTCATTTTTTAATAGTCTTGCCTCCTTACTATTTTTTACAATTACACATAATGAATTTTCAGAACCATGATATTTTTCAATCAACTGATGTGCATGTCTGTGGTCGTAAATATTATTCATTTGATAGTAAATTTTTTACAAATACTTGTATAATGTTGTGCGTATTCTATCAACTCAAAAATATTATAGGTAATTATGGACATTAATTTTTCAAAAGAAGATCTTCAATTCAGAGACGAGCTAAGAGAATGGCTAGCTAATGATTATCCAAAACATGTAAAAGATAAAATGGATAAGGGTGAGCATCTTACTAGACAGGATATGGTTGATTACCATAAGGCTCTTTCTGCAAAAGGATGGATGGGTTATAACTGGCCTGTTGAGTATGGTGGAACTGGCTGGAGCGCTACTCAACTTTATCTATTTAATAAAGAGTTTGGGATGGCGGGCTGTCCACCGCTTTTAGCCTTTGGTGTAAGTATGGTAGCTCCAGTTATTTGGACATTTGGTAACGAAGAACAAAAAAAGAGATTTTTACCTGATATTTTAGATTTTAATACATGGTGGTGTCAGGGTTACTCTGAGCCAGGGTCTGGCTCAGATTTAGCATCTCTTAAAACAAAGGCCGTTAAAGAAGGTGATCATTATATTGTTAATGGTTCTAAAACATGGACAACCTTAGCGCAGAACGCTGACTGGATATTTTTATTAGTGAGAACAGAATCTACTGGAAAAAAACAAGAAGGAATTTCATTTCTATTAGTTGATATGAAAACCCCTGGAATAGAAGTAAAACCAATAATTACTATTGATGGTGACCATGAAGTTAATTCTGTATTTTTTACTGATGTTAAAGTTCCTGTTGAAAATTTAGTTGGTGAAGAGGGTAAGGGTTGGACATATGCAAAATTTTTACTTGCACATGAAAGATTTGGAATTGCAGCCGTTGGTGCATCTATGAGAGCTCTTAATCAACTAAAAGAAGTGGTATCTGAACTAAATAATTCTGATCTAGATAAGAAAGTTGCTGAAATGGAAATTGCCATTTCTGCACTAGAAATGACAGAATTAAGGCTGTTATCAGATTTAGAAAATGGAGGCCATCCTGGTGCTGAATCTTCTATATTAAAAATCAAAGGTACTGAAATACAACAAGGTCTTACTGAGCTTTTTGTTGAAGCTGCTGGTGAATATGCATTAATGTATCCAGGAGCTGGAGGATATGGCTCTAATGACAAACCATCTGGCCCAGAACATGCAGCTGTTTCTTTAGAAAGATTCTTAAACTTTAGAAAAACATCTATATATGGTGGAAGTAATGAAATTCAAAAAAACATTATTTCTAAATTTGTATTAGGAGTATAAAAAATGAATCTAAGTTATACAGAAGAGCAGGTAATGCTAAGAGAGCAAATTCAGAAATTTTGTGAAACAGAATACGATTTTTATAAAAGAGAAGAGGTAGTTAAATCAGACAAAGACTTTGATGAGAATGCCTGGTCTTTATTTGCTGAACAAGGATGGCTATCAATGCCTTTTTCAGAAGAATCTGGTGGTTTTGGTTTTGGACCAATAGAATTATCAATTTTGTTTGAAGAATTCGGTAAATCACTTGTTATTGAACCATATTTGTCAAATGTGGTTTTAGCTGGCTCAATCTTAGACAAATCTAATTTTGAAGGTAAAGTTCAGTTAATTGAAGGAATTTGCTCAGGTTCCTCTCATTTATCTTTAGCATATGTAGAAGCAGCTCACTCATATGAATATTTAAAGCCAGATACTAATGTGTCAGAAGATAATAAACTTAATGGAGCTAAAACTCTTGTCCTTAATGGTAAAAATGCATCTAAATTAATTGTTAGTTGTGTTAAAAATGATGAGTTTTCACTAGTTCTAATTGATACAGCAGCTGAAGGTGTATCTTTTAATACTTTTAAAACTATTGATGAAAAGACATGCGCTGAATTTAGTTTTGAAAATGTTTCTATTGAAGATAAAGATATTATTGCTTCAGGCGATGAGGCTAAAAATCTTTTAATTGAAACTCTTAATCTAGCAACTTTATGTGTCAGTGCTGAGGCTGTAGGTTGCATGATATCTTGTTACCAAAAGACTGTTCAATATACAAAAGAACGTGAGCAATTTGATCAACCGATTTCAAATTTCCAGGTTTTACAACACCGAATGGTGGATATGTTTATTGATAGTGAGTTAGCTAAATCACTTCTATATAAGGCTATGCTTGAAGTAGATTCTGATTCTGAAGATAAATTTAAACATGTATCTGCTCTAAAAGCTCATGTTGGTAAATTTGGTAAACTTTCAGCTCAAAATGCAATTCAACTTCATGGTGGAATGGGTGTGAGTGAAGAAATGATGATTGGCCATTATTTAAAAAAGATGGTTGCTATAGATGCAATGTTTGGTAATGCTGATTTTCATTTAAAAGCATTTTCTAAATAAATGATTTTTATTTAGACTTTTATCGATTAGAATATTTTTATCTTGTAAATTTTTTACATAAACATGGATGATAAAAGGGATCTAAGTTTTCAATCTACAAAACGACAAGATCGTATTTTACCGGATGACTCATTTGGGGACTGGAAGTGGAGAGAGGGACTTGCAGAGTTAATGGTACCCATAATTGGCGGTCTTTATCGAGGAGGGGTTAATATACTTATCTATGGTAAATCTCTTGTAAATCAGTCACCTGTTGAGATTATGAGAGCTCATAGGTTTGCTCGACAGGCAGACAATAATGAACTAAGTGAATTAGAGACATTTCCAATACTTCAGTATATTAATTCTTTAAATTTAGCTGATTGTGAAATAGATGTTGGTGAATTAGCAATTAAATTTCCAAATTTTAGTCAGCTTAAAAATGATATTTCAGGCCTTAATGAATATATAAATACAGAACTTTCTGATGTCATAGACGTTGAACCTAATAGACCCAACAAACCTAAAGATATAGTCTTATATGGTTTTGGAAGAATTGGATGCTTCAGGACCAGATGAGGTTAATTATTCTGATTATGATATTCATGGGCCTTTGGTTATAGATAACACAGGTGTATGGAGGGATGAGGAAGGTCTTTCTAAACATATTGATTCAGGAGCTTCAAAAACAATTCTTACAGCACCTGGTAAAGGGAATATTAAAAACATTGTTTATGGTGTCAATGATTCAATATTAGAAGATGCAGATAGTATTATTTCTGCAGCATCATGTACAACAAATGCAATAGTACCAATATTAAAAGCAGTTAATGATAAGTATGGGATTGATGGTGGTCACATTGAAACAGTTCATTCTTATACAAATGATCAGAATTTAATTGATAATTATCATAAAGGAGATCGAAGAGGTCGTGGAGCTCCACTAAATATGGTAATAACAACAACTGGAGCTGTTAAAGCTGTGTCAAAGGCAATACCTGAGCTAGAAGGAAAATTAACAGGAAATGCAATTAGAGTTCCAACTCCAAATGTAAGTTTAGCAATATTATCCTTGGTGTTAGATGTGGAGGTTAATAGTGATGATATTAATGAATACCTAAAATCAGTAGCCTTTCATTCAAAATATAGAGAAATTATTGGGTATGTTAATTCACCAGAAATTGTTTCATCAGATTTCTATTCCAGTCCTTTTGCTTCAATTATTGATTCTCAAGCGACTATTACAAGTGGTAAAAGAGTTACCTTATATTGTTGGTACGATAATGAGTATGGTTACTCAAAACAAGTTATCAATTTAGCTAAAAAAGTTGCTGGTATTTCTTTAAAAAGATTTCCTATACCAATTCAATAAAACGCTAGAATCAAGGGCTCTTTACATTTATAATCATCACGTTTTTGATGTATTTAAATTTACTTAGGCTAAGCAAACGTGATAAAAACTTCTAAAGGTCTAGATTTACCAATTTCTGGTATACCTGATACTGTAATTTCAGATACTCCAAAAGTTACATCTGTATCATTATTAGGCAATGATTTTACAGGCATGAAACCTACAATGCTTGTTAAATCAGGTGATTCTGTAAAAAGAGGAACCAAAATTTTTGAAGATAAAAAGAACCCAGGTGTTTTTTTTACTGCTCCTGCTGGAGGTATTATTAAAGAAATCAGCAGAGGTGATAAAAGAAAATTTTTGTCAATCGACATTGAGATTGCTGATGACGAAGAATATGTGCATTTCAATGTTGAAAGCGGATTGAGATCTCTCTTAATTGATTCAGGTTTGTGGAATGCCTTTAGATCAAGACCATTTAACAGAACACCAAATATAGAGTCTAATCCTGATGCAATATTTATTAATGCTTGTGATACCAATCCACTTGCGATAGACCCATATTACATAATTACGGATGATCTTTTATATTTTAATAAAGGATTAAAAGCTTTATCTGATGCATTTTCTTGTCCTATTCATTGTTGTTATCAAAATACAGACTTCGATACCTCAATAGAAAGTATTAATTATCATCAATTTTACGGTCCTCACCCAAGCGGATTATCTAGCACGCATATAAATAAAATTTATCCAGTTAATTTAAAAAGAATCGCATGGACAATCGGTTTTCAAGACATAATTTCAATTGGTTATCTTTTAGAACATAATTCATTAAGAACACATAAGACAATTGCATTAGGTGGCCCATCAGTATTTAATCCATCACTTATTAAGGCTAGAATTTCAGGAAATATTGATGAAATAACTGCTGGAAAAGTTGATACAGGTTCTAGAATTATTTCAGGCTCTGTTCTTTATGGGCATGCTTCAGAAGGAGTTATGAATTATCTTGGATTTTATGATTCATTAATATCTGTAATTCCAGATGAAGCTAATGATATATTCCTTAACTGGTTAATGCCTGGTAGCAATCTCCACTCTAAATTAAATGTTTTTATTTCTTCATTTCTCAAACCAGCTAAATTTATATTTAATACATCTGTTAATGGTGGAGATAGAGCTATAGTTCCTATTGGCTCTTATGACGAAGTTTTACCAATGGATATACTTGTTCCTCAACTACTTAAAGCATTAGTTGTTGGTGATAGAGAACAAGCAGTTGATTTGGGTATGTTGGAACTAGCACCAGAAGATTTGGCAATATGTTCTTACATTTGTCCTAGTAAGTACGATTATTGCTCAATACTAGCTAATAATCTTAATGAACTATATTTAGAGCAATGAAGGGTTTAAGAAATTATATAAATTCCATCAAACCAAATTTTGTTGGAGAGGGTAAGTATGCAAAATGGTTTCCATTATTTGACGCTATAGAAAATTTTGTATTTTCGTCTCAAACCAAAACAACTAACCCAGTTCATGTCCGTGATGGTGTAGATATACAGAAAATTATGGTTATCGTCTGGCTATCTACATTCCCAGCAATGTTTTTTGGTATGTATAACCTTGGCGCACATTCACTTGAATATTTGGAATCTATAAATCAATTAAATACAGGTGACTGGCATCATTCTCTAGTTAATTTAGTTGGATACGATTCAACTAGTTTTATTTCTAAGCTTTGGTTTGGTGCATGTTATTTTATGCCAATTTATATAACAGTTTTTGTTGTTGGAATAGG
>RGHK01000059.1 GCA_010024215.1 Pseudomonadota bacterium
ATTTAAGATTGTCTGGAGATGCTAATTATGATAGCTCTATAGATAACATTAGGTCCTTATTATTTCCATTACATATAACGTCTTTTTGTATATGTGATGCATTACAAGATGAGGCTTATTTTGGAGGAGATCAAATTATTATAGTTAGTGCATCTAGTAAAACTGCAATAGGTCTTGCACAGGGACTTCAGGAAACTTCTAATGCCCCATCAATAATTGGTCTTACTTCTCAAAAGAATCTAGATTTTGTTAAAAATTTGGGTTGTTATGATGAAGTAATTACATATGATTACCTATCCAATGTGAATTTTAATCTTAAATCTGTAATGGTTGATATGGCAGGAAGCCGCGAGATTCTTGGAACTCTTCACGGCTCGCTTGCAGACAACATGCTGAAATGTCTAACAGTTGGTATGACTCATTGGGATAATGAGGTTACTGCTGAAGATGCTCTTGGTCAGGCCATGCTTAGAGAAAGAACAGAATTCTTTTTCGCTCCAGCGCATATTCAAAAACGAGTCATAGATTGGGGATATGAAGGCTATAACCAAAAGACTACTGATTTTATGAAAGCAAGATCTAATCAAAGCATTGATTGGATGCAAGTTAAAAAAATTAATGGGCTTAAAAATTTTATATCTACCTATGAGAAATTTGTAAGTGGAGATATAAATCCAAACGAAGGAATTATTGTGGAGTTAAAAAATGACTGAAAAGATAAAAGTTTTTGGGGCTCCAGCCTCTCCTTATACTCAAAAAATTATTTCTATCTTGAGATATCGACATATTCCTTATGAAGTTTTTTGGGGCGATGCTCTGGGAAAGTTAAGCAGATTAGGAGACATAGAGCCACCAAAGCCTAGGCTACTTCCTACTCTTCTTTTAAAAGATGAAAATGGTAAATTAAAAGCAACTACTGATACCACCCCTATAATTAGAAGATTTGAAAACGAGTATCCAAATAGAAAATTATTACCTGATGATCCTGCTTTATCTTTCATAAATTACTTATTGGAAGATTTTGGTGATGAGTGGGTTACCAAATATATGTTTCATTACAGATGGTATTTTGATGAGGATGCTGATAATGCATCAACCATTCTTCCGTTGAGTGATATTGCAGTGAATATGCCCGATGAGACACTAAAGGATGTAAAAAAAATTATTCATGATAGACAAACTGGAAGACTTTGGGTTGTAGGCTCAAATGACACAACAGCTAACCTAATTGATACAAGTTACAGAAGATTCTTAAAATTAATGGATGATCATTTATCTGTCAGCAAGTTTTTATTTGGAGAAAAACCTTCCTCTGCTGATTTTGCTATCTTTGGGCAATTAACCCAGCTCATTGGATTTGATCCTACGTCAAGAGAGATTGCGTATGATACTGCATTAAGGCTTGTTTCTTGGCAAGATGTAATGGCTGACTTGTCTGGTCATGATGTAGAAAATAGTAATTGGACGCTTCTTGAAGAGAGTCCCACTTCTCTAAAAGAAATTATGAAAGAGTTTGGTAGGATGTATGTACCAGCCTTAATTGCAAATGCAAATGCAATTATGCAGGATGAGGAAACCTGGGAAACCGAAATTGATGGGTCTGTATGGAAACAAAGAGCCTTCCCCTATCAAGCTAAATGTTTAAAGTGGATTAAAGAGGAGTTTGATGCTCTTAATGAAAATGATCAGTCAAGAGTTAAAACTTTTCTTGATGGAACTGGGTGTGAAATATTATTAGGATAAAAATATGGAAATAAAAAATAAAAGAATTGTAGTAACTGGTGCAGCAAGTGGTATTGGATTGGCGCTATGTGAAGAATTTCATGCGAGTGGAGCTCAGGCTATTGTATGCGTAGACATGAATGAAAGCGGTGCTAAAGAAATTGCTGAAAAAGTTAATGGACTTGCTGTGGCCGCTGATGTATCTAGTGAGCAAGATATTATTAACGTAATTGAAAAAGCAAATGAATATTCGGGAGGAATTGATATATTTTGCTCTAATGCTGGAATTGGTGGTACTCCTATGCTTTTAGAAACCACATCTGAAGAGTGGAATAATACCTGGGGAGTCAACGTAATGTCTCATGTGCATGCAGCAAAACATGTTTTACCCCAAATGCTTGAAAGAGGTGAAGGTTATTTAATGAATACAGCATCAGCTGCAGGACTCTTATCTCAAATAGGTGCTGCGCAATACGCAGTTACTAAATCAGCGGCAGTAAGCTTTGCTGAATGGGTAAAAATTACTTATGGTGAAAAGGGAATTGGTGTTTCCTGTTTATGTCCACAAGCTGTTAGAACTGCTATGACTGCTCAAGGTGCTGGAGTGGCAGGTGTTGATGGCATGCTTGAACCTGATGTAGTTGCAAAAGATGTCTTGGATGCAATTGAAAACGAAAGATTCTTAGTATTACCTCATAAAGAAGTTGGTGAATATGTTCAAAGAAAGGGTAATGACAGAGATAGATGGATAGCTGGAATGCAAAGATTACAAAAACAATTTGAAGATTTTTATAAAAATTGGGCTGGTCAAAATAAAGGAGAAGATAATGAAAACTAAAATAACAGAACTATTTGGAATTGAGCACCCTATTATCCAAGGCGGTATGCATCATGTTGGTTTTGCAGAACTTGCTGCAGCTGTTTCAAATGCTGGTGGACTAGGAACTATTACTGGTCTTACCCAAGGTACGCCTGAAAAATTAGCGAATGAGATTGCAAGATGTAAAGAAATGACAGATAAACCTTTTGCTGTGAATTTAACTTTCCTACCCTCTCTAACACCTCCGGATTATCCTGGATTAATCAAAGAAATAATCGATGCAGGAGTGCCAGTAGTTGAAACTGCTGGAAGAAACCCTGCAGAATATTTACCTGCTCTCAAGGAAGCTGGAATAAAAGTTATTCATAAATGTACTTCTGTTAGACACTCTATAAAAGCTCAATCAATTGGTTGTGATGCTGTATCAGTTGATGGTTTTGAGTGTGGTGGTCACCCTGGTGAAGATGATATTCCTAATTTTATTTTATTGCCTAGAGCTGCAGAAGAGTTAGAGATTCCATTTGTGGCATCAGGTGGAATGGCTGACGGCAGAAGTTTAGTTGCTGCGATGGCACTTGGAGCAGAAGGAATGAATATGGGAACAAGGTTTATAGCAACACAAGATGCACCTGTTCATCAAAATGTTAAAGAAGCTATTGTTAATGCAACAGAACTTGATACTCGATTGATTATGAGATCATTAACAAATACAGAAAGAGTTCTTAATAATGAGGCTGTAGAGCGACTTATGGAAAAAGAAAAAAGATTAGGTGATGATCTTAAATTTGAAGATATTCTTGACGAAGTTGCCGGTGTCTATCCAAAAATTATGCATGAAGGAACCATGGAAGCAGGTGCTTGGTCTTGTGGAATGGTAGCTGGACTTGTAAATGATATCCCAACAGTCCAGGACTTAATAAATAATATTATGTCCCAGGCTGATGAGATTATTAAAACAAGACTGCAAAATTTCTAAAAATTATTTTTTATAATTTGCAGCTTCTTCTGATCCGTCGGTTGCTGTACCTTTTGTGTAAGAATGGGCCCCCATGCCTGCAAGGTCACCGTCTTTAACAATTAAATAAGGCTCTCTTATTGGCTCGCCAGCAAAGAAACATTCTAATATTTCTCTAACACCTGCAGCATATCTAGCTTGAGCAGATAATGATGTACCAGAAGTATGGGGAGTCATGCCATGATTGGGCATTGTTCTCCAAACGTGATCATTTGGAGCTGGCTGTGGAAACCAGACATCTCCAGCATATCCACTTAGCTGACCAGATTCTAAAGCTCTGGCTATTGCGTCCCTGTCACATATTTTTCCTCTAGCAGTGTTTACTATATATGCCCCTCGTTTCATTTTAGCTATCATTTCATCATTAAATAAATGTTCTGTCTTAGGATGTAAAGGGCAACTAATATTTACTACATCACAAACAGCAACTAATGACTCCACTGATTCATGGTAAGTAAGATTTAATTCTGCTTCTACCTCATCTGGAAGTCTGTGAATATCAAAGTAATGAAGATGAACATCAAAAGGCTTCATCTTTCTAAGCATATCTATACCAATTCTACCTGCAGCAACTGTTCCTACATGCATACCTTCGACATCATAAGATCTTTGAACTGCATCTGCTATATTCCAACCTCCTTCATTAACAATTCTGTGTTGATTATGATAATCCCTTACCATTGAAAGAATCATCATGACAATATGTTCAGCAACTGATCTAGAGTTACAGTAGGTAACCTCAACAACATCTATGTTGTTATCCATAGCTCCTTGAAGATCAACATGGTCAGAACCAATACCAGCGGTAATTGCCATCTTTAAGTTTGGTGCTGTTTCCATTTTTTCACGAGTTAAGTAATAAGGAAAAAATGGTTGAGAAATGACTATATCTGCATCAACAAGCTCTCTATCTGCCTCACAACCTTCACCGTCTTTATCAGAAGTAACAATTAAGGTATGTCCTGCATCTTCAAGAAACTTTCTTAAACCAAGCTCACCAGAAACACATCCAAGAAGTTCACCTGGTTTGAAATCAATTGCTTTAGGTGACGGCAAAGTCATTCCGTCTGGATATTTATCTATTTTTGGTAAATCGTCCCTTGCATACTTTTCAGGCATGCCTGTTTTTGGATCATCATATAAGACACATAAAACTTTCATAATCTCCCCTTTTATGTAAATTTAATACCTTTTACTACAACAGAATTTATTTAAAAAAACAAGGGGAAACTTTTGAAGTTAGAGTTTTACAAGAGGATTGTATTTTACCCTTTCTGGAATATCTTCAGCTCCAGGAACTCCTCTAGCAATTAAAAAAGGTTTTAATGCTTCAATTGCTTTGGGCTCATCGTAATGGCCTATTCCAGGATGAAGATGGTGTATAAAATGAAGTTGCATTGAATGATTAAGATACCTAGGCATCCAATGGCTCCAAAATCTTGTGTCTTTATATCTACCAGTTTCTGCTTGATAATGCGGGTACCAACTAAAAAAAGTTGAAAGATAAATTACTCCAATCTTGCTGGGTAACCACCATAATAAAAGGGTTTCTAATGGAAATAACACAACAAGTGTTAAGAGAATTGCCCTATATAGCAATCCTATATTCATTCCTTTATTAAAGGATTTCATGAATGCTTTATCGTTTTCGTAGATCTTGGCAATTAATTGATATTTTGAAACTCCTGCTTGAGTCGCAGAAATAACCTCCCACAAAGATTTAGCAGAAGCAGTGTCATAGTCTGGATCTTTCTCAGGATTATTTGTGTAAGCATGATGCTTCATATGAGTACATCGCATTAAATCATGCGGGAACATTATAGTAATTAAAGTATAGTGACTTACAAAAGAATCAATCCAACGCCTCTTTGGATTTCCTCTAGAATAGTTACCATGTTGGGCTTCATGTGATGGTAAATATGCAAAGCATGCACAGATAGTTGCAATTACTGATCCAAGGAATAAAGAAATATATCCGTTTATTACTAATGGCCACAAAGAAAGCCAAACAGTTGCTTGCCCCACTCCAATTAAAATCATTTCCCATTGGAACCTTTTCGAAAAACTTCTAGCTATCTCTTTTTCTTTTTCGAAAGAAAAATTTTCTGGAACTTTCTCTAAGTTTTCCATAACCATGTTCCTCTAAATTTTGCTATAAGTCCTAGGCATAAACCAAATAAGTAACAAAAAATACTAAAATCATCTAACCCTAAACGATTTGCGATAGCATTAAATACACTCCCCCAAAAAATTAAGCCAAACCAGACCATATTCCAGTTTGAAATATGATTTGTAAGAATTTCTTTAAATTTATTCATTGTTAATTTATTAATGTTTTATATTAAAAGATTTTAAAAAATAGTCGATAGTGCTTGTATAAATGCTAT
>RGHK01000060.1 GCA_010024215.1 Pseudomonadota bacterium
ATTTATTTGTTTTAAGGGTTCATGTTCTCTCATCTGAGGACAATGCAAAAAAAATGGTCACAAAGATTAACGAAGGAGGGTTTCCGGCATTTACTGAGGTTTTTGGTTCTAAGAAAAACCTTCATGCGGTTTATGTGGGACCTTTTATTGAGGAAAGTGACATAAAACAAAACATAGATCTAATTCAAAAGGTTTCAGAGTCACAAAATGGAGAGATATCTAGATGGAAGCTCTAGGACTAAATGTAACTGACTGGTTTATATTAGTCGTCTTAACTGCATCAGGTCTTATTTCTTTGGCTAGAGGTTTCACAAAAGAATTTTTGTCTTTATTTTTATGGGTTGTTGCTTTTATTGCAGCTGTTAGTTTGGAGTATTTAGCAACCCCAAAGATTAATGAGTTCATTGGTAATGAGGAAATTTCAAAGATCTTGTCCTACATTATAGTTTTTTTGGTCTTCATTTTTCTTGGTGGTATGGCAATAAAATTTATTGGTACGCTCATTAAGTGGTCGGGTGCTTCAGGGTTCGATAGATTTCTTGGAGTATTATTTGGTCTTACAAGAGGTTTGATTGTTCTATTTGTAATCTTCTTGTTACTACCATCGAGTGTAAAATCAACCGATCTTATAAACCAATCAAAAATAACACCATTAATTGAGAAATATGCTCCACAAATCGAAGCTTATTTTAGAGAATTAATAGATAATAGAAATATAGTCGAAGAAGCTATGGATGCAATTGAGCCAATTAAAGAAGAGTTGGGTCCAGCTTTAGAAGATATTAATCCAACCAAAGAGGAATCTTAATGTGTGGAATAGTTGGAATTTCTGCTGAAACTAATGTAGCTGCAGAAATTTATGACTCACTTTTAATGCTTCAACATAGAGGCCAGGATGCTGCTGGTATGGTTGTATGCGACTCTGATGATAAGCTTCAAAGTAGAAAATCTATGGGTTATGTTAGAGATGTCTTTCAACAAAGACATATGAGCAAACTTATAGGTAACTATGGAATTGGTCATGTCAGATATCCAACTGCTGGAGGCGCAGGAAAAGAATTTGCCCAGCCAATGTATGTAAATTCTCCATACGGGATTAGTCTTGCTCACAACGGTAACTTAACCAATTCAACTGAATTAGGTAAACAATTATTTCATGCCGAAATGAGGCATCTAAATACAGATTCTGATTCAGAGGTTTTATTGAATATATTTGCACACGAATTAGGTAAGCAAAGAGAAATTTATCCTTCTGCAAAGCATATCTTTAGAGCCGTTACAAAGACTCATAGACGATGTGATGGTGCCTATGCTGTATTAGCCTTAATTACTGGACATGGAATTCTTGCATTTAGAGATAACAATGGTATCAGACCTTTATCAATAGGTATTAGACAAGGTAAAACACGTGATGAATACATTATTGCATCTGAGGATGCGCTATTCGAATCGCAAGGGTTCAAAAAACTAAGAGATGTTGAACCAGGCGAAGCAATTTTCATAGATAAAAAAGGTAATTTTTTCTCAGAACAATGTGCTGAAATGCCACAAAAGAGACCATGTATTTTTGAATATGTATATTTCTCTAGACCCGACTCTAAAATCGATGAAATATCAGTTTATAAAGCAAGAATGAGAATGGGATCAAGGCTTGCAAATCTAATTAAAAAACAAAATCCTAATCATGATATTGATGTTGTTATTCCTATTCCAGATAGTTCTACAACTGCCGCTCTTCAGCTAGCTGTTGATTTAAACGTTCCATACAGAGAAGGTTTTGTAAAAAATAGATACATAGGTAGAACCTTCATCATGCCTTACCAAGAGGAGAGAAGAAAATCAGTAAGAAGAAAATTAAATATTCTTGATTTGGAATTTGAGGGTAAAAATGTTTTGCTGGTTGATGATTCAATTGTAAGAGGAACTACAAGCAAAAAAATTATCCAAATGGCAAAAGAAGCAGGGGCCAATAAAGTATATTTTGCTTCAGCTGCTCCAGCTATTAAATATCAAAATCTTTACGGAATCGACATGCCAGCAACTAGCGAATTAATTGCTTCTAATCGAACCGATGAGCAAGTTGCAAAAGAGATAGGCGCTGACTGGTTAATTTATCAAACATTAGATGATTTAATTGCTTCATGTAAAGAGGGTAATCCTGAAATCAAAGAATTTGAAACATCAATTTTCACTGGAGAATATATAACTCCATTAGGTGAAAATTATCTGCAAGAACTAGAAATTTCCCGACAAGATGAGGTCAAAGCTCAAAGAGAAAAGGCTAAAGCTAACTAGGGTTAACTATATTAACAGCTGGTATATTTGCTGAATTAGCACTTTCTACATAAGTATCAATCTCGTTAAAATTAAGATATCTATATATATCATCTGCAAGTGGATTAATGTCATCCATATATTTATGATATTCCTCAACAGTAGGCAACCTACCTATTACTGATGCTATGGCTGATAATTCAGCAGATGCTAAGAAAACATTCGCTCCATCACCCAATCTATTTGGAAAGTTTCTGGTTGAAGTAGATACTACGGTTGAGTTTGCTAAAACTCTTGCTTGGTTACCCATGCATAAAGAACATCCTGGTACCTCTGTTCTTGCACCTGAAACTCCAAAGATATTATAAATACCTTCTTCCATAAGTTGTTTTTCATCCATTTTTGTTGGAGGAACAACCCATAATCTAGCTTTAGTTCCGTTGTACTTTTGCAGTAAAGTACCTGCTGCTCTAAAGTGACCAATATTAGTCATACATGAGCCAATAAAGACCTCTTGAATTTCAGTATTAGCTACTTCTGATAATGGTTTAATATCATCAGGATCATTTGGACATGCTAACAAAGGTTCTGTTATTTCATTTAAATCAATTTCAATGATTTCGGCATATTCAGCATTTTCATCTGGTTCAAGAAGTTCAGGATTCTTAATCCATTCTTCCATTGCTTGAGCTCTTCTTTCTAGAGTTTTTGCATCACCATAACCACTAGCAATCATCCATCGCAACATAACTATATTTGATTGAAGATATTCGATAATAGGTTCTTTGTTTAATCTTACTGTACAGCCTGATGCTGATCTTTCAGCGGAGGCATCAGAGAGTTCAAAAGCTTGCTCTACTTTCATATTTGGAAGACCTTCGATTTCAAGACATCTGCCTGAGAAAATATTTTTCTTTCCTTCCTTAGCAACAGTAAGTAATCCTTTTTGTATTGCCGCATATGGAATTGCATTAACAAGATCTCTTAATGTAATTCCTGGCTGCATTTCACCTTTAAATCTAACAAGAACAGATTCAGGCATATCTAAAGGCATAACTCCTAATGTAGCTGCAAAAGCTACTAAACCAGATCCTGCTGGAAAGCTTATGCCTATTGGGAATCTCGTGTGGCTATCACCACCAGTTCCAACTCCGTCAGGTAAAAGCATTCTGTTTAACCAAGAATGGATAATTCCGTCACCAGGTCTCAGTGATACGCCACCACGGTTCATAATGAAATCAGGAAGACTGTGCTGGGTTTCAATATCAACAGGTTTTGGATAAGCAGCAGTATGGCAGAAGGATTGCATTACTAAATCTGCTGAGAAACCTAGGCATGCTAATTCTTTTAACTCATCTCTAGTCATAGGGCCGGTTGTGTCTTGTGAGCCAACAGTTGTCATTCTTGGTTCACAATATGTTCCTGGTCTAATACCTTCAACTCCACATGCTTTACCAACCATCTTTTGAGCTAACGTATATCCTTTATCAGATGTATCTGCAGCATCAGGTCTTGTAAAAATATCAGTCGGATCCAAGCCAAGCGCTTCTCTGGTTTTATCAGTAAGTTGTCTACCAATAATCAATGGAATTCTTCCGTTAGCCCTTACTTCATCAAGTAAAACTTCTGTTTTAAGTTCAAAAGTTGAAATCACTTCATTGGATGAAGCATCTAAAACTTTTCCATTATATGGTTCTAAAATTATTTCTTGACCCATCTTCATTTTTGAAACATCCAATTCAATAGGAAAGGCACCTGAATCCTCTAATGTATTAAAAAATATAGGAGCAATTTTTCCTCCAAAGCAAAAACCACCTTCTTTTTTATTCGGGATAAAAGGAATTTCATCTCCCATATGCCATAAGACTGAGTTAGTAGCAGATTTTCTTGATGAACCTGTTCCGACAACATCACCCACAAACACAAGAGGATTGCCTTTTTCTTTTAACTCTTCAATGGTCTCTAATGGTCTTTCAAGGCCTTCTCTTGGCATTTTGAACATTGCCAATGCATGAAGAGGTATATCAGGTCTAGACCATGCATCTGTAGCAGGTGAAAGATCATCGGTATTTATTTCTCCTGGTACTTTGTAAACTGTTAACTTAATTTGATCTGGAAGCTTTGCCTTTTCAGTGAACCATTTTCCTTCAGCCCAGGCATCAACAACCTTTTTAGCATATTCATTTGATTTTGAAAGATCAAAAATTTCATTAAATGCATCAAAAATTAATAGCGTTTTACCTAATGCCTCTGCAGCTTCATCACCAAGCTCATCAATTTTTAAACATTCAATCAATGGTTGAATATTGTATCCACCAAGCATAGTTCCAAGAATCTCAACTGCATCTGATTTTGTAATATAAGGACTAGATGTTTTGCCGGTAGTAATATCTGCCAGGAACGCTGCTTTTACGTAAGCAGACTGATCAACTCCTGCCGGGACTCTTTCTTTTAATAGATATAAAAGAAGTTCAGATTCTTCGTTATCAGCTTTTAAAAGTTCTACTAATTGAGAAGTCTGATCTGCATCTAATGGAAGAGGAGGGATGTTTTGCGTTGCTCTTTCTTCTACGTGTGCCTTATATTCGTTTAACATGCATTATCTCCTTGTTATACGTGCCTAATTTTACTCTTATCATCAAAAGGCTTCTACTAAATAAGAGATTTTATTTAAAAATGCGTTATTATTTTGACTAATTATGCAAAAAACTAGATCTACAACACCTTGCTTGGGCATTTGTTCAACAACTTATGGTGATGATGTATGTAAAGGCTGCAAAAGATTTGTGCATGAGATTATTAGTTGGCCAAAATATTCACAAGATGAAAGGGCTTTAGTAAATGATCGCCTTGAAAAATTTAAGATTTTAATTCTTCAAGATAGATTCAAAATTCATGATGAAGATTTATTTGCAAATAAACTAAAAGATAAAGCAATTAATTTTAATGATGCAATGGATCCTTTGACTTGGATTTTTGATTTATTGCGAGCTGCTGGATCGCAGGATTTAGACTTAGAACAATTTGGTATAACCAGTCTTCAATATTATGACCCTATGAAAATTCGAGATGAGATAAATAAAGAATTTTTAGATCTTTCTGAAGCACACCATCAAAGATACTTTAAAAAAGCTTAATAAAGCTTACCCGTAATCTTTTAACATTCTTTTAAGTTCTAAAGAATGTTGTTCTTCTTCGCCTATCATTCCTCTTGCATATTCCTCTAAGTAAATAGATCGGTCTTCTACTTCCTCAAGAAGTTTTTTATATAAGCCAACTGCATGAAGTTCATGTTCTAAACTTTCTTCTAGAATGTCCTTAATTGTATGCTGACCTGTCTCTTCAATCTTTGCAATTTTTTGACTAGGGTGGCCATCCAGCCCTGCTATTAATTCACCCGCCCCTTGAGCATGCAATAAAGATTCGCTAGCTTGTTCTTTTAAAAAAGCTACGATTGGTATTCTGTATGGACCAGTTATCATCATTGCTGAATGAGTGTATCTAACCACACCAGCTAATTCATATTCCATAATTTCATTCAGTATTGCACAGGCCTTTTTTGTATCTAGTGGTTTTAATCCCATGTTATAGCTCCTTAGCGTTAGTATTAAATAATATGTTAATACTATAGAATAA
>RGHK01000007.1 GCA_010024215.1 Pseudomonadota bacterium
TAATTTTATTGTTTTCAATTTCTTTTGTTTTAAGCGCTGAAAGTATAAGTGTTATGTCTATCAATGCTCAAAATCTATTTGATACTATTGATGATCCTGGTAAGGATGATAAGGCTTTTTTGCCAATTGAAATGAAGCAATCTGAAGAACATAAAAATTCTTGTAAAAACATCACTGTTAAAAGATGGAGAAATGAGTGTTTTTATCAAAACTGGAATACAGAAACCAAGAATGCAAAATTAAATAATCTTGTAAAGGTAATTACAGCATATGATCAAAATGGGGCTGATGTTATTGGACTTCAAGAAATTGAGAATATGAATATTCTTGAGCAGTTATTTGTTTTATTAAAACCATACGGATATAAAGACTTTCTTTTACTGGAAAGTAACGATAAAAGAGGTGTTGATACTGCTTTTATCTCAAAATACGACATTACTAATCCTAATTTACATTATGTTAATTTCTCTTCTGATTTTGAAACAATTGATACAAGACCAATTTTTGAGGTTGATATTAATATCAATAAAACAGTTATTAAATTTTATAATGTTCACTTCCCATCAAATTTTCATCCAGCTCAAATGAGAATAGAGTCATTTGATAAGTTAAATGAACTTCTAAAAAATCACTCTTATCCATCCGTAGTTCTTGGAGATTTTAATTTAACTAATATTGATGACAAAAAGTTTAGCGTTTATGAAAATCAAGAAGAGTATTGGTATGTTGCTCATAGAGAAGGGTGTGGCTCCTGTGATGGTACATACTATTATAATCCGCGAAAGTCCTGGGATTTTCTTGATACGATTATGGTTTCAAGAGATAGAGGTATTTTCTTTAATAAAGAAACTATAGATGTATTTAGAATACCTTTTAATACCTATAAAGATACCGATAAACCATTTTGGTTTAACCCAAAAACCAAGCAAGGAATCTCAGATCATTTTCCTATTGTTGCTAAAGTTTATATAAATTAAACCCTAAGTTTATGATTCCAAAAATGGGCAATAATTAAAATAGTTCCAAATATTACTGTAAAAATAACCTCAAACAAGGTTGAAAAGAAAAGAGCAAAAAATAAACCAATAGTTCCAATACTTCCTAATATTATCGGTTCTTTCTTTTTATGAACCCAGTATGCAGAAGGGAAGCTAATAAGACCAACTATCAGAACACATACCAATAAAACAGGGTGTATTAATTCTTCAGATATATACAAGAAACCAACTGATCCAACTCCGCCCCATATAAGAAGAGCAAATAATAAACAATGAACTACACAAAGTCCTGAGATGATTATCCCTAATTTATCCTTCATTAATATAATGGAGTATTATTTTCTCCAACCACCTCTGTCAAAGATTCTTAGATATGTAAGTTGATCATGCTCGGATAAATTAATGACCTTACAATAATCACCAGATTGAACTAATACCACGTCACCAGCTGTTAGATCATATGAATCTTTATGCTCAACTCCATATGAAGGATCAGCCCCGTGGCCTTCATCGGTATTCATATACTCAACAACCTCCATAGAGCCTCTGCCGTTAGTAATAATATAAACGACGTCGGAATCAATTAATTTGTGACCTTGCGTTGACTTTCCAGGCTGTATAACTGTTTTACTTGCAATAACCCTTTCAAGTAGATCATTTGTCCATACAGCATAGTCTTCATTAACGTTATGAGGCGAACCTCCAACTCTAAAATTGTTATATTTTTTTGCCATAATAATTTATATATGTTTAAACTAATTATAATTAATTAAATTAAACATGCTAGTAAATACTGATTCAGCCTATTGTTATATTCCATTTATAAAATATAATACGCATGCGCTTTTTGATATCAGCTTGCCGGCGTAATAAAATAGGCTAAAGAGATTTTAATTTTTTTATCTTCTCTCAGTTGATGTTTTAATTTTTACTACAAGGAAACATTATGAGTAAAACATACACAAACCCAGAAACGATTGGACTTCATGCCGGATGGAGAAAGGACGATAATACTAACTCCGTAGCAGTACCAATTCATCAAACAACAAGTTATCAGTTTGATAATACTGATCATGCTGCAAATTTATTTGCCTTGTCAGAGTTAGGAAATATATATTCAAGGATTATGAATCCTACATGCGCTGTTTTAGAAGATAGAATAGCTGCATTAGAAGGTGGTGTTGGAGCATTAGCTGTAGCATCAGGACAAGCTGCATCTGCATATGCAATTCAAAACATAGCAAAAAATGGTGACAATATTGTTGCTTCATCTCACTTATATGGAGGTACATACAATCAATTTAAAAATGTATTTTCTGATATGGGTATTGAAGTAAGGTTTGTTGATCCTGCTGATCCTCAAAACTTTGCTAATGCAACTGATGACAAAACTAGAGCATATTATGGTGAGGTTTTACCAAATCCTAGTTTTGAAGTTTTTCCAATATCTGAAGTAGCTGAAATAGGTAGGCCTTTAGGTATCCCATTAATCGTGGACAACACAGCTGCACCTGTTATTTGTAAGCCTTTCGATCACGGAGCTGCTGTTTTAATTCATTCAACAACAAAGTTTATTGGTGGCCATGGAACTTCAATTGGAGGAATTATAGTTGATAGTGGTAATTTTGATTGGGAAGCTTTTCCTGAAAGACAGCCGGCGCTTAATAATCCAGATCCATCTTATGCTGGTGCTATATGGACCGAAGCTGTAAAACCTCTTGGTCCTATTGCATACATATTAAAAGCTAGAACTACAATCTTGAGAGACATGGGTGCTGCTATGAGTCCATTTAATGCATTTATGTTCATTCAAGGGCTTGAAACTCTTGCATTGAGAATGAGAGAGCACTCAAGTAATGCAGAAAAGGTTGCTGAATATTTGTCTAACCATGATTCTGTTGAAAGAGTTGGTTATCCATCAAAAATGGATGGTTATGCTAAAGAAAGAGCAGATAAATACCTTACAAATGGTAATGGAGCTTTAATGGGTTTTGAAATTAAAGGTGGAGTTGAAGCCGGTAAGAAGTTTATTGATGCACTAGAGATGGTATATCATGTTGCAAATATTGGTGACTCAAGAAGTTTAGCAATTCATCCTGCAAGCACTACTCACAGTCAGTTAAATGAAGAAGAGTTATTATCAGCAGGAGTTACTCCTGGATATGTAAGGTTATCAATTGGCTTAGAACATGTTGATGACATTATTGCTGACCTAGACCAAGCTTTAGCAAAGATATAATAAAATTTTGAGCCAAGAATTAGTTACTTATATAGTTCTTGGCTCAAAGACTAGGCTTAAGGGAATAAAAATCCCAACTGATAATAAATTTGAAGAGTATCTACATTTAAATTTTGATCACATAGATAATATATTAGAGACTTTAGATAATTTAATCACCCGCTCAAAAGGTGATTTAATTGTATTGCTCCCACCATCATCTTATCCAAACTCTATAGCCAAAGAGGCTTTAAAGAAAATATCTTTAATTGGCTTATCATCATGGGGTTGGTTTGAATATAGTTCTAAAAGAAAAAACTTTATTCAAAACATCAAGAAAGTTAATACCATGTTAAGAAGCACTCCAGATCTTGAACAAGGAATCTTTTTTTCAAAAAGATTATATTTTTCTATAGGGGGTTTTGGATCTTTTGAAATATCACCATTCACAGAAATTTCCAAAAGACTTTATTCGCGTATAGACCCACAAAAACCATTACCAGCACTTATAATAAGAACTAAAAATCTTAGATTAGATTTAGAATGAATCAAATAGTTAAAGCAAAAAACCTTAGTTACAAGATTAATGAAAAAAAATTATTTCAAAATATTTCTTTTGATTTAAATAAAGGAGAGGCTATTCATATTCAGGGTGAAAATGGCTCTGGTAAAACTACACTTCTAAGAATTATTTGTGGTTTAACTAAGCCTTCAAAAGGAGATTTAGATATCTCAACCGATGCTAAAATAACTTTTTTAGGCCATAAAAATGCTCTTAAACAGTATCTAACAATTGAAGATAATCTTTCACTCTTAAATCTTATTCACCATCCAAATTTAGATCAATTTTTACAAAAATTTGGATTAGATGGGTGCCTTGACTTAAATTTAGCAAGCCTATCTTTTGGTCAACAAAAGAAAATAGCTCTTTTAAGAATTTTTCTTAATGATAGCAATCTTTTAATTATGGATGAGCCTTGTGTGGGTCTTGATAATCAGACACAAAATTATTTATCTAATTTTATAAATGATGAATTAAAGCTAGGAAAGTCTGTTTTATTTTCTTCTCATATAGATTTAGATATTAATTCAGATAAATTGAATTTAAGTTAATAGTAAATGAATATTTTTAGATTTGAATTTTTAAAATTAAGCAGAAAATCTAGAGGTTGGCTTGGACCTATTTTGGTATTTGTACTTATTATGATTGCTTATCCATTAACTGTAGAAGTTTCTAACTTGGAGCTAGGACAGTCATTTTTTTCAGTTTTATGGATAGCAACTTTGCTAGTTATGATGCTTGCTACCGAGGATATCTTTTTAGAAGATTATAATGATGGCTCTCTGGAACAGCTTTCAATATCTGATGGCAACTTATCTTTTGTTATAGCAGTAAAAATCTTTATTTATTGGATGCTCATTGGTATTCCAATATCTATTATTGGTTTCTTATTTTGTATTGGTATAACTAATTCTTCGCAAAATAGTATTTATGTATTACCTATAATTTTGGTAGCTTCATATATTTTTATAAATGTTTTTAGCTTTGGTAATGCATTAAGTTTAACAAAGGGTTCGGTATTAGGGACTTTGGTGACACTTCCATTATTGCTCCCATTGCTCATAGTATTGGGCAAAGTTATTGTAGCAATTAACTTTGGTTTAAATTATTTCGGCTTTCTTCTCCTGCTTTTAGGCATCTTATCCATTATAATATTTATTGTTCCAATGATTATTTCTTACATTATTAGAGCTCATTTAGAATAATTTATAGTCGTTTAGAACTTTTATTGTGATTAAAAAATTTATACATCAATTTGCTTCTCCAAAAACTTATATGTTTCAGGTTAACAGGGCATATCCCTATATCTTTTATTTCTCAGTAATAATTTATTCTTTATCAGTTTTTTGGGGATTATTTTTAACTCCTGAAGATTTCGTTCAAGGCAATTCTTATAGAATTATCTATCTTCATGTCCCAGCCTCTTTTATTTCCCAATCTTTATATTTAGCAATGGCTATAGCTAGCGCTGTTTATTTAATATGGAAAGTAAAACTTTCTGTATATCTTGTAAGGTCAATCGCTCCTATTGGAGCTATAACAACGTTTATCGCTTTAATATCTGGATCTATTTGGGGTATACCTACATGGGGAACATGGTGGGTATGGGATGCTAGGATTGTTTCGACTTTAATTTTATTTATTATGTATCTAGGCCTTATATCCCTGCATGATTCATTTAATAATTTTGAAAAAGCTGATAAATTCCTTTCAATTCTTGTTATCGTTGGGTCTGTAAATATCCCAATAATTAAAATGTCAGTTGAATGGTGGAGTACACTCCATCAGCCAGCTTCTATTACTCTTTCAGAAAAACCTGCAATTGATCTGGTAATGCTATACCCACTATTTGGCTCGATTATAGGTTTTGCTGGGATTGTTACTTGTTTGGTAATACTCTCATCTAAATTTCAAATATTCAGAAGAGAAAAGAATAAAAGCTGGGTAAATGATTATGTTTAATTTTGCATTTAATTCATTTTCTGAAGCTATATTAATGGAAAGTCAAAACGGACAAAGTCATGGCATTTATGTATGGTCTGTTTTGTTAATAGTTTTTTTATGTATATTTATGACTTTTTTCTTTTACAAAAATAAGATAAAAAAAATCACAAAAAAATTTAAATGAAACCTATTAGAAAAAAAAGATTAATGTCGGTTTTATTAATTTTAATTACTTCTGCTCTTGGCTCATATTTAATTATTAAAGCACTTGATTCTAATTTAGATTTTTTCTACACACCATCTGAGCTTACTGACCAAGAGATACCAAACAATAAAAGAATTAAAGTGGGCGGCATGGTTTTAGAGGGATCGGTGTTAAGAGAAAAAACCAAAATAGAATTTGTAATCACGGATTATAAAGGATCAATTGAAGTTGTTTTTGATGGGGTAGTTCCAGATCTTTTTAAAGAAGGAAGTGGGGTAGTTGTATTAGGATATTTAAATGAAAAAACCTTATACGCAGAAGAAGTATTAGCAAAGCATGATGAAAACTATATGCCTCCAAGTATTGATATTGGTAATTAAATGTTAATAGAGATAGCCCATTTTCTTACCATTCTTTCAACTGGTTTATTTTTTCTATGTTTCATTTTTTCTTTTTTACTAAGTTCAAATGACACTAATGTAATAAACTTAGTATCTAAAACCTATTCTCACAGTTTTCTACTTTTTGTTTTATCTTTTTTAATTTATGTCTATTTGGCTGTTAACGATGATTTTAGAGTTTTATATATTGCTCAGCATTCAAATATTAATTTACCAATTTTTTATAAGATTTCATCTATCTGGAGTGCTCATGAGGGCTCTATGTTTTTGTGGATTGTATTTTTAACTATTTGGGGTGCTGTTTATAACTTTTTTACAAGCAATAATCAGCCACTTAAAGCTAAGACAATTGGGGTTATTTCATTAACTTCTGTCGGATTTCTACTTTTTTTATTATTAACCTCAAACCCTTTTGAAATTATTTTACCAATACCTCCAGAGAATGGAGCAGATATTAATCCTGTTTTGCAAGATCCGTTGCTAGCAATACATCCGCCAATGTTATATATGGGGTATGTCGGTTTTGTAATAGCATTTGGCCAATCCATCGCATTTTTGGTAGAGGGTAAATCAGAAATAAAATGGGAAAAGCAGGTAAGATTTTGGTCACTTATTGCATGGTCATTTTTAACACTTGGAATAGCGCTCGGTAGCTGGTGGGCTTATTACGAATTAGGGTGGGGAGGATATTGGTTTTGGGACCCTGTTGAAAATGTTGCTTTAATGCCATGGCTTGCTGCAACAGCATTTATACATTCACTTAGTGTCTCATCAAAATCTTCAATTTTAAGGATATGGACTTTATTATTATCAATTCTAGTTTTTTCATTAAGTCTTTTTGGTGCTTTTATAGTTAGATCTGGAATTATTGATAGCGTTCATTCATTTGCAAATGATCCTGAAAGAGGTCTTTATTTGCTAGCTTTTATTGGTTTTCTAGTTATTACATCATTGCTTCTTTTTTCATATAGATTCAGCATTCTTGTTTCAAATAAAAGAATTACCTCCTTGTCCAAGGAGTCATTTATATCAATTAATAATATTTTGTTTGGCACATTAATCTTTTCGACCATGCTAGGAGTTATGTACCCACTAATTTACGAGTTTATATATAATCAAAAAATAAGTGTTGGAGCTCCATTTTATAATGCAATCTTTGTTCCAATCACTCTTCTAGCATGCATTTTTATGTATTTTTCAATTGATTCAAAGTGGCAACAAAAATTAAAAATAGACCTTTTTAAAAACCCTTCAATAATAAGCTCAGTTATGGCAATAATGGTTGTTATTTTTGTTAAATACAAATTTCTTATTTCAGATTTTTGGACACTTGCATCAATTTTTATAGGCATGATGATCATAACTAGATATATTTTTGTAATTTTTGACTATCTTGTTCTTAAGAAATTTACGAATATATATAGCATTACCGCTCATATTGGATTGGGCCTACTTATTATAGCTATTGGCCTCAATAATGACCTAAGCAAAGAAAGAGCCTTGAATATTCAAATTAATGATAGTGATTTTTATAATAACTATGAATTCACATTTGATAATATGAAATTAGTTTCTGGGCCTAATTATGATTCTGTAATTGCCGATTTCATTGTTAAAGATAAAGCTGGCAATGAATTTATGCTTAGTCCTGAAAAACGAAAATATTTTGTTCGTGGTCAGATAACAACTGAGACGGCAATACATGTTACTCCTTTTAAAGATATTTATATGACAATTGGTGACCAACTAGATGATGGAAGTTGGATTGTAAACATTCAATTCAATTACTTTATTAGATGGATTTGGTTTTCAGCTATATTGATGATTATCTCTGGAATATTTTTAGCATATTCCTTATCAAGGAAAAGGTCATGACTTTTTTATTAAGAGCTTTGATACTAGGATTAACACTGCTATTTTTTACTTTTTTTTATTTATATATAAACGAAGATAAATATTATCCCGGGGCTGATTTCCAAACATCTGATATGCCAAAATTTGAGCTTTATGACTTATATTCTGAAAAAGTTATTAATCAAGATAATCTTGATGGAACCTTTTTAATAAATGTCTGGGCAAGCTGGTGTATTACATGCAGAGTGGAGCATGGCTTTTTAGTAAACTTGAGCAATCAAAACATTCCAATTATTGGACTTAATTATAAAGATGAAAAAGAGAACGCAATTGAATGGATTGAAAGGTTTGGTGATCCTTATAAATTTATAATTCATGACCTTAAAGGAGAATTAGCATTAGATCTTGGCGTAACAGGAGCTCCAGAGACTTTCTTAGTTAGTAATGGAACATTAATTGCTCATTACAGAGGTGAGGTCAATGATATGATTTGGAAAGACGTTTTTATGCCAATCATTAAGAAGGAAGGACTATTTAAAAATGATTAAATTCTTTTTTTTCATAACAATATTTTTTTCAAATAATATATTAAGCGAGCCTTTATATAAGTTCGATAGCGTTGATGATGAAAAGAGGTTTTATGCCCTAATAAAAGAAATTAAGTGCCCAAAATGCACAAGTGGCTCAATAGCCAGTTCTAATGCGCCGATTTCAGAGGACATAAAGTTAAAAATTATAGAATTAATTAAAGAGGGTAAATCGAACGAGGAGATTAAGATATTTTTATCAGAAAGGTTTGGAAGTGATGTTCTCTATAATCCTGGATTAAATAAAAATACCTATTTCTTATGGTTCTCTCCAATATTATTCTTAATAGTACTGCTTCTAGGATTCTTTTTAAGAAAAAAAGCTTGATGATTTATATTTATATTTTAGCCTTATTCTCATTATTGCCCATCTTTGCATATGTGCTTTCTCAAAAAACTATCAACAAAGGATATGTTTTTGGTATTTCTTTTTTAATTATCATTTTTTGTATATTTTCTTTTTCTGGCAAATATTCATTTCTTGGCTCTGTTAAAGAGCAAAATATAAATGCAAAAATTCTACTCTCCATAGATCAAGATGTTCCTGTTTCTGATGAATTAGTTAGTCTGTTTGATATAAGAATCAATGAAGATGAAAAAGTTTTTTGGGCACAAAGTTACATCTTTAAAGCTATCAGTGAAAAAAAGTTAAATTCAGCAGAAAGTCTAATCTCCATGTTTGAAAAATATTTTAAAAGTTCGGATGAAAAATTTTTATTTTATACTTTGTATACTCAGCTACGAGATGCAAAATTCCCGATTTATAGAGAATCTAAACTGATCTTAGAGCTTTCGTTACCCGACGGATGTAAAAAGTTTCAAGGTAATGCCTCTTTGTTCATTATGAATGGACCAAAAATACCAATAGCATCTAAAGATTTTCTAAATGATTCTAAGGTAATTTTAGAAAATACAAATTCTTCAATCCCTGGATTTGATTTAGCATCAGCATATCTAAATCAAGAATCTATTGAGCTAAAAATATTTTTGGAATGTGAAGAAATTACTGGTATTTTTACTACAGATAATGTCTTTTTATTTGACCAAAATATGCATATAAATCAGCATATTATTCAATCAAATGAATGGTTAAAAAAGACACAATAGTTTAATATATTCATAAGAAAAATATTCTCAAAAATGCAACTAAAACATATAAAACTATCAGGTTTTAAGAGTTTCGTAGATCCAACGAAGATTGCCTTTCCGACAAATTTAGTCGGTATTGTTGGGCCTAATGGATGTGGTAAGTCTAATGTAATCGATGCTGTAAGGTGGGTCCTTGGTGAACTATCTGCAAAGAACTTACGTGGTGAATCAATGGTTGATGTAATATTTAATGGTTCAGAAAATAGAAAAGCATCCGGTCAGTGTAGCATTGAGCTTTTATTTGATAATTCAACAGGAAATATTGGTGGAGAGTACGCTTCCTATAGTGAGATTTCAATAAAAAGGTTAATGACTCGTGATGCTCAATCCACGTATTATATAAATAACACAAAATGTAGAAGAAAAGATGTCCAAGATATCTTTTTAGGAACAGGTTTAGGACCAAATTCTTATGCAATTATTGAGCAAGGTATGGTTAGTAAGCTTGTTAGCGCAAAACCTGAGGAGTTAAGAACCCATATTGAAGAAGCGGCTGGTGTTTCTAAATATAGGGAAAGAAGAAGGGAGACTGAAAGTCGCATCAAAAAAACAAAAGAAAACCTTTCTAGGGTAAAAGATATAAAAGACGAAATAGAAAGATTGATAAGAAGATTGGAAAATCAAGCAAAAGCGGCTGAAAAATATAACAAATTAAAAGAAGAAGAGAACCAAAATCAGATTGATATTTCTATCTTATATTCTCTTGAAGCAAAAAATAATAGAGATAAATTACAAAAAAATTTAGATGGTTTGAATAGAGATTTAAAAATAAAACAAGCTGAATCTGACTCTAAGCAAGCACAAATAGATGAATTTAAAACCCAAAATGAATCAGTAGTAAATGCTTATGAAAATGCACAGAAGAATTTTTATACCATAGGCGCAGAGATTGCTAAACATGAATCTGATTTACAAAATATAAATAGGTCTGAGTCATCTAATTTAGAGGCTCTAGAAAGAGCCAAAAAAAGTTATCAAGATGCGCTTGAAAAAGAATCAGCCTTTAAAGACCTTAGTCCAAAAGAGCAAGAATTAAAACTCAATATCGCAATTGTTAAAGCGTTCGATGCTCTTGAGCAAAAGAACATAATTAGCGGAAAAATAGATCCTCTTAAAGAAAAAATTAACGTAAAACAATCTGAGCTTGATTCTAAACAAAACATCGTAAACCAAATTAAGATTGATCAAGAAAAAATTAACAATGAAATTAAAGATCTTCAACAAAAAAAATATTCTGTAGAGGCTGAATCTGCAAGACTAGAAGGCGCTTTAGCCAATATTAAAAAAACAGAAGAAAATGCTAAATCCGCCTTCAAAGAGGCAGAAAATAATTACAATGAGGCGCTTGAAAAAGAATCTAGGAATGAACATCTCAGCCCTAAAGAAAAGGCAATCCACTTACTTGATTCAATCAGAGATTTATTAACTGCATTTGGATCAAATGCTGATTCTATAACTAAAAAGGTTGGAGAACTTAAAGAGTTGTTAATGGATATACTCAAAGTCGCATCTGATCAGTCTAAAAATTACACAACTGATTTTCTAAATAGAAAAAATCAAGCTTATGATCTTATGATCAAGATTGCAGAGGATAAGGAAAAATTCACTATAAGCCTTGGTGAGCTATTGCAGGAAAAAGAAAAAATTAAACATGAATTAGATTCTAAATTAACAATTCAAGCAGACGTTGATGAAAAAATGAGAGATCTAGATGGCAATAGATCTTTTGTATCAAATGAGTTAAGAAATTTGGAAAAAGAAGTAAGCAATTTACAGTTAGATTTAAGAACTTATGAAGTTAATCTAGAAAACGCATCTCTGATTTTAGATAAGGCAGAGATAAAAATTTCTGAATTAAATCCATCTGAGTATGAAGGCATGGACTTAGATGGCCTAGAAAAATCTTTAGATGAAATTCAAAAAAATATTGCTGACTTGGGCTCAATCAATCTAGCTTCTCCAGATGAATACCTTCAAAGACAAAATGAGTTGATGGCTCTAATTAAGGAAGCAGAAAGTAAAAAGGCTAAAATTCAAGATGTTATGACAGACTTGGTTGAAAGGAGTTCTAAGGCTGAATCTGATCTGACACTTATTCGACAGAAACAATCTAAGTTTAATAATAGTATGAGAGATCTTGAAAATGAAAAGTCTGTCGCTGAGCTAGATTTAAAATCAATAAATGAAAAAATTACCAATCTAAGGCTTGATTTGAAGACTCATGAAATTAATTTAGAAAACGCTAATTCTAAAATTAAAGAAGCTGGCATTAATATAGAAACTATCGATTACAATCAATATGAAGGCAAAGATATCAATACTCTTCAGAACAAATTAAATGATATACAAGCAAAAATAATTCGTCTTGGTGCAATTAACCTTGCAGCTCCTGAAGAGATAGCTGCAGAATCTAAAAGAAAAGAAGAGCTAGATGTTCAATATGATGATCTTACTGATGCCCTTGAGAAACTTACAGGAGCTATTAAGACTATTGATGCAGAAACAAAGACTAGGTTCCAAGATAGTTTTGATTCGATAAATAATAGAATGAAAGAGGTCTTCTCAAAATTGTTTGGAGGAGGTTTTGCTGAACTTGCACTAACCGAAGATGATGCATTAAATGCTGGAGTTGTCATAATGGCAAGACCTCCAGGAAAGAAAAATTCTTCTATTTCGCAATTATCGGGTGGTGAAAAAGCCTTAACAGCACTAGCTCTAGTCTTTGCAATTTTTGAATTGAATCCAGCTCCATTTTGTATTTTAGACGAGGTTGATGCTCCACTAGATGATTTAAACACAATGCGTTTTATTAATATGGTTGAGGAGATGTCCAAAACTGTTCAGTTTATTTTTATTACTCACAATAAAGTATCAATGGAAAAGAGTGATCATCTAATGGGTGTCACAATGCAAGAAGCTGGAGTATCCAGAATGGTATCGGTAGACGTTAATCAAGCTTTAGAGTTTGCGGAAGTCTAATGGATTCAAATTTTGATATATATCTTATAGGTTTTTCAGTTTTAATTTTTTTAATTATCACCTTTCTATTTATAAGAAAAATATCAAATTCTGGAGAACTTAAAGTAAAAATAGAGCCAGTTACCGATTCATTTGAAATAAAAGAACTAGATGAGATTGATATTAAATCTCAGAAAGCTTTTGATTTTGATGAGCATAAAGATATTGAATACCAGGAGCAAAAATTAGTTGTTTTAAATTTAATATCTGTAGATAAATCATTTTTTGATATCGATCAAATATTTGGTTTTATGTCGAATTCTAATGCTGCTTTATCTCAAGGTTTTTTTGTAATTAAAGATGACAACAATAAAGAATCTTTTAGAATTGCAAATGCGCTTAATCCAGGCACTTTTGAAAATGAAACAAAAACTTTTGCTATTTTAATAGCGACTGATTTAAATAATGTTAATGATCCAATAAGCACTGTAAAAGCTATGATAAATTTTGCATATCAATTTTCTGAAAAGTTTTATGCAAATATTTGTGATGAAGAAAGAGCCCCAATAACAAAACAGATGATTTCTCATATCGAATCCCAGGCACAAGAAATTATGAGATTAAAGCTTGCAAGTGTTGAAAAAAATGAATCTTAGTCTATGAGTAATATTAAGCCATGGGAAATTATTCAAGAACTTGAAAGTGATAATAGTCGTTTATTCAAAGAAGGAGTAATAGAGAAAAACATTAATGATCTTACCTTTCAAGAAGGTCTATCAATGTGCCTGGATGCATTGATTACATTTGGTGTAAAACAGGTTCCTAAGTCTGATCATGATGGTGCTGGTCTTAATTGGAGTGTTTTTAAACAGTCAGCACTTCTATTAATTAATAGAGAAAAAACTGGCCATGCTGCAAGAGATGAAATTATTGAATTGATGAATAAAGCTACTTTGGAAGAGTGGAATGATTGGTACAGAAGGATACTTATAAAAGATCTAAGATGTGGAGTAAGTGAAAAAACTGTAAATAATGTTGCAAAAAAAATGGATATTAAATTCAGGGTTCCTGTATTTGCATGTATGCTTTCTCATGATGGCACTAAACACCCAAAAAAAATAAAAGGTAACTGTCTTATTGAGTATAAATATGATGGTGTAAGGGTTATTGCCATTACTAAAAACAACAATACAACTTTATATAGCAGAAACGGTAAGATATTTTCAAACTTTCCTCATATTGAAGAAGCTTTAAGCAAACCTGAATTTAATAATATGGTTTTTGATGGCGAAGTTATGAGTGATGATTTTCAATCATTAATGAAACAAGTCCATAGAAAGACTAATGCTAAGACTGAAGATGCATATTTAGCATTATTTGATATTTTGCCTTTAAATGAATTTAATAATGGTAAAAGTAAATTAACAACTATCGAAAGAAAAAAAGATTTAGAAAAATTTTCAAAGAAATTCCCGTCATCTATTAAGGTTGTAGATTATACGGTTGTGAATCTTGATGAAGATAGCGGCCAGAAGACTTATACAAGCATGAATAAAAAAGCGCTAGATGCTGGTTACGAGGGTTTAATGATAAAACCTGAAAACGATTATTATGAGTGCAAAAGAAGCCATGCATGGCTAAAAATGAAACCTTTTATTGAGGTTACGCTAAAGGTTACAGAGGTACATGAAGGGACAGGGAGACATATTGGAAAACTTGGCTCGTTTACTGTAGAAGGCACAGATGATGGTAAATTTTTTTCATTAAATGTGGGTAGTGGCCTTACAGATGATGACAGAGAAAAATTTTGGCAATATAAAGATTCATTGATAGGGCAGTTAATTGAGGTTAGAGCTGATGCAGTTACAAAAAGTATTGAAGGAGAAAGTTTTAGTTTAAGATTCCCTCGCTTCAAAACTTTCAGAGGATTTAAGCCTGGTGAAAAAATATGATTAAGAAAAATCTTATATCGATAACTGTTTTTATATTAATGATGTTTTCTTTACAATCATGTTTAAGCACACCTCCAGAAAATCCTGACAATATTTGTTTAATTTTTGAGGAGAAAAGTAGCTGGTATAAAGCAGCCATGAAAGCTGAAAAAAGATGGAAGATACCTCCATATGTTCTAATGTCATTTGTATATCAAGAATCTAGTTTTATTGCTGATGCAAAGCCAGAGCGAACTAAATTATTATGGGTCATTCCATGGAAACGCAAATCAACTGCTGTTGGATATTCTCAAGCTTTAAATATGACTTGGGAAGATTATAAAGATGAAACTGGAAATTCCAGAGCGAGTAGAAAAAATTTTACTGATTCTGCTGACTTTATAGGTTGGTATGCATCTAAAGGTTATTATCAAGGTTTTGATAGATTGGATGCTAGATCGTTATATCTTGCATATCATGAAGGCTATGGAGGCTTTAAGAAAAAGTCGTACAGGAAGAAACCATGGCTTATTAAGGTTGCAGACAGAGTTCAGGCAAGATCAACAAAATATCAGCAACAATATTGGGGCTGTGCTAAGGAATTAAAAAAGAAAAGATTTTTCTTTTTTTAAATATTTTGAATTTTAAAACCCAGATCTTTTAATTCTTTCGTAAAACTTTCTCCAGCAATTACAGAAAGTTTAGATTTATTAAATAAATATTTTTCAGAAACACGTATCAAGTCATTTAATTTACATTCCTTAACTTGAGATCTGAATTGCAATCTTTCTTCTTGTGTTTTTTGATTAAGCTCATTAATAAAGTCACTCATTGCTTCGCCATATGGTGAAAGTGGCTTATCAATGCTTGAAATGACATTTAAAATACCTTCTTCAAGCTGTTCCTCAGTTATATGCTTAATTGACCACTCTCTAGAGTTTTTGAATTCTGTAAATGTTTCCGAACATTTAGGATCGCGATAGGAGAAAAATCTAAAAACTTTATTACTAGAGTCTTGTGATGCTCCAGAGCCATATGCTCCACCTTTTTCTCTTATTGCAGAATGCAAATAACCATTTCTTAAAACAGTCCCTAGAACTGTTAGAGCAGGTGCATCTTTGTGGTATGGTCCCACAGTAGGAAATGCTTCAGCACAAAAACAAACTTGAGACCCTGTAATCCATCCTATTGATTCATCTTGTACCTCATATAGGTTCTGATTTTCAATATCAATTGAATTATTTGCCAGATCTAAACCTAGATTTATATTTTGTTGGTCCAATGCTGATGCTGTAAATAGATGAGAGGGTGTATTAGCAATTTTTGAGTCTATAGATTTAAGTAGATTTATGTATTTGTTTAACTCATTTGCATCGCCAATTTTATTAGATAACTTACTTGTATTATGAATAAATCTTAATCCAGAAGTTAGGTCACCAGTCGATGCGATTCTTGTAATTTGTGAAGATGCATTACTCATTGCAAGAAGATGGCCATTTTGAATTAAAGATTTTTCATTATCAGAAGATATAAACTCTAAAAGCTCTTTAATTCTTTCTGTTTCGTCAAAACGAGATTCATTTATTGTTTTCAGCATCAAATCTTGCATTAGCTTTTCATTTTTTTCTAAACTCTTAGAACTAACTTTGAGTGCTAATTTATATGTATCATTATTTCTATCAGGTATGGTAATGAAAGATGTAGATATACCGCCTGTAATTGATGATTGATATTTTTGGATATCCTCATAGGAATTTTTACCAAGGCCTATATCAGTTAGAGTGCTTGCATAAAGATTAGCTATTTTTAGTTCATTTTCATCCAGCGACTCACAAGGAAAAATCATAGAATGATATACGATGCCATTAGTGCCAGTTTTATAGTAAAAATTATTGTTTCTTACAGTTTCTGGTGATGCATATTTTCTTTCTTGAGGTATATCCTCTTTTGTAACCTTAGGAAGTATTTCAGGATCATCATGTGAACTTTGCCTTTCTTCAAGATCTTTGGCTAATTGAATGATGTTTTCTTTGTCTTCTTTAGAAAAATTTCTGGTTAATTCATATACCTTTTTTTGAATCTTTTCTTCATTTTTTTTATTAAATTCACTATCAGGAATTAATGAGTAAGTTAATCTATGAGTATTATCTAATAAATGTCTCTTGATAAGGTTTTCAATGTAATTATCTGATTTAAGGTTATTTTTTATAACACTAAAAGCATTATCTAGATTCAATATATCTAAAGGGTTATCGTTATGAATACAAGCAGGTAAACAGGTCAACATTATCTGTAGACCAAATGGCATGCCTGATCCAGTTATTTCTCTTTGCCTAATTTCTAATTGATGAAGGGATGAATCAATTAGGTCTTTTGGAACACCATTGCTAACAAGATTTTCTAGACAATTAATGATTAGTTTTTCTACTTCTTCAAAATTATTTGAATCTAGACCCTCAAGACCAGCGGCAAAAACTAATTCTTTTTGGTCTGCTTCTAGTCCGGTAAGAGGAGATGGTGATTTGCCAAGCTTAGAACCTTCTAAAGCCTTTCTCAGAGGGGAGGCAGAATTATCTAATAGAATGTTAGACATTAAGTAGGTTTCTAGTAATTGAACTGGATTATGACTTTCATTTAATAACCAACTTAAGATGACATGATGGTTGTTTTCATCTCCAGGTTGTGGATTATAAAAATCAGAAACAACCTTTGGGCTTTTTATTCTATCCTCATTCTGAACTGCTATAACCTCATTAGAGGGTGAAAAATTTTCTAATACGTTATTTTTTATGTATTCCTGTATTTCTTTTGGATCTATATTTCCAAATGTAAAAAAAGTTGCATTAGATGGATGATAGTGTTTTTTATGAAAGTTAACCAAGTCTTCATGTGATAGATCAATTATATTTTCAGGGTCTCCGCCACTGTTATGTTTGTATGTAGAGGATGAATATAAGTGTTTAGACATACCATGCCATAATTGGCTTGTTATTGAGCTCATTGCTCCCTTCATTTCATTGAATACGACACCTTTTATTTCAATTTCGCTTTCAGGATTATTTCTTTCTTTAAATTCCAGCCTGTGTCCTTCTTGCGCAAAATCTAAACTGTCAAGATTTGGGAAGAAAGCTGAATCAAGATATACACCTAATAAATTATCAAAGTCTTTTTTATTCTGAGTTGCAAATGGATAGGCCGTCCAATCACTGGATGTAAATGCATTCATAAATGTATTTAAAGATCTTCTAATCATCATAAAAAAGGGATCTCTAACAGGATATTTTTTCGAGCCACATAACGCAGTGTGCTCAAGTATATGAGCAACCCCTGTTGAATCTTCTGGAATTGTTCTAAACGCGACCATGAAAACTTTTTCATCACTATCTGTTTCCAAGTGAACATGCTTGCAATTAAATTCTGATTCGTTATATATTTGAGCATTAACATCCAAAAGAGGAATGTG
>RGHK01000061.1 GCA_010024215.1 Pseudomonadota bacterium
GCCCTTGAAAACTGACCAACAACTTGAGGAAGTACAAATGTTAATAAGCCAAATATTACAACTATAGAAAAACCTATCAAAATGATTGGATAAGTTAGTGCTGAAATAACTTTCTGTCTTATTGATGCACTTTCTTCTAGATAATCTGCTAATTTATTAAATATTACATCCAGGTTCCCAGATGAATCTCCTGCAGTCACTAAAGATGAATATGTATTATTAAAAACTGCTGGGTATTTTTTCATTGACTGTCCTAGTCTTTTTCCTTGAATAACATCCTCACGTAAATTAAGAATAATACCTATTAAATCATTATTATTTAATTGATCTGCAGTTATTTTTAATGCATCAATAATCGACGTATTAGCCTCTAAAAGAGTTGCCAATTGCCTTGTCATCAAAACTATATCCTTGTTTTTTATTCTTGATTTAAATGAAGATCTGTCATTTGAAAGTGAAACACTTATTGGAGTTAACTTTAACTCTTTAATATATTTTCTTGCCTCTCTTTCAGATGATGCTGTAAGAATACCAGTTTTTTTTGATCCGTTATTATTTAGAGCTGTATAGTTATAATTCGGCATCTTCTTTTAAATTCCCAACTCTAATTAACTCATCTGCAGATGTTATACCATTTATTAAAAGATCTAGCGATGCCTGATCTATAGATTGACTATCTTTAAAAACATGGTTTGATATTTCAGTTTCAGATGAATTATTGTGAATCATTTCTTTGAGTCTTTTATCAACTTGGATACACTCTGCAATAGCAATTCGTCCTTGATATCCTGTATTTGAGCACTTGTTGCATCCTTTTGATTTATAGATTTTTTGGTCGTTTTGAAGATTAAATAATTTAGCAACCTCATTAGTAGTCTTATCTTCATAACGACAATTCAAACATAGTCTTCTTACTAGTCTTTGAGAAATAATAGTTCGCAAACTAGATGCTAAAAGAAATGACTCAATACCCATGTCTCTTAGTCTTGTAATGGCAGCAACCGCGCTATTAGTATGTACAGTTGATAAAACGAGATGACCGGTTAAGCTTGCTTGAATACCAATTTGTGCAGTTTCAATATCTCTCATCTCTCCTACCATGACTATGTCAGGATCTTGTCTTAGGATTGCTCTTAAACCTCTTGCGAATGTGTAGCCAGTTTTTGTATTTACTTGTGTTTGCCCTATTCCTTCTAAAGTATATTCAACAGGATCTTCAACAGTGAGTATATTTTGTGATGAGTCACTTAAATATCTTAATCCAGCATATAAAGTAGTTGTTTTACCTGAACCAGTTGGGCCCGTTAGCAATATTATTCCTTCTGGGTTTTTTAGTGATGATTTATAGTTTGTTAATATTGAAGAAGGGAGTCCTAAATCGTCTATATTAATTTGCGCAGACTGTTTATCTAAAAGCCTTAAAACAACCCTTTCTCCATATGATGAAGGCAAAGTGGATACTCTTACATCAACGCTTTTATCACCAAGAGAAAGTGAAACTCTGCCATCTTGAGGTAATCTTCTTTCGGAGATATCTAATCCAGAAATGATTTTAATCCTAGAGATTAATACTGAAGATATTTTATTATCTTGAGATAAGATCTCTCTTAATATTCCATCAATTCTATATCTGATAATAATTTTATCTTCATAAGGCTCAAAATGGATATCAGAAGCTCTATTTTTAATAGCCTGGCTTATGACACCGTTTATAAGCTTAATTATTGGAGTATCATCACCGCCACTTAAAAGGTCTTCAGTTGCAGAAATAGAGCCTGCGAAAGATTGTAGGTCAAACTCATCTGATAATTCTTCTGATATGTCATTTGAGGCATCATCAATCGTAAATGTATTTGTAAGAAGCTCATTAAATTTATCACTACTACATATATTTAATGTAAAGTCTTTTTTTAAATACTTATAAAGCTCATGATAGATTGTAGGTGTAATTTTAGTTGGTGATATTACTTCATACCCATCAGCAGTTTCAGATGCAATAACTTGATTTTCTTTTATAAAATCGTATGGAAGTACTTTGGATTTTTCTTTATCCATGGATTTTGAAGCGGATGTAGCTGATGCCGAGTCAGTTATTATAGTAGGTCTCAGGAAAACCATTAAGTTTTTCTTTACCGTTGTTGATGATGAGGATTGAAATAACCTTCCTAATAAGGGAACTGATCCTAGGATTGGTACCTTAGAAACAGTATCCTGTTTATCTTCATCAACCAGACCACCAAGAACAATGATTTGATTATTATCAACTAATGCTGTTGTTTCTATAGCTCTTTTATTGGTTATGATATCTATACCACTCATTGGCACCCCTGCTACACCAGAAACTTCAATTTTTATTTGCATAACAACAGAACTTCCTTCATTTATTTGAGGTGTAACCTCTAACTTAATACCAACTTCTTGTCGTGATGTTGTTCTAAAAGGATTTGCATTATTTGTTCCAAGACTTTCTCCAGTGGTAATTGGTATTTCTTGACCTATTATTGAAGTAGCTAATTCATTATCCATAGCCATAAGCGACGGGGTTGCAAGTATATTTGAATTAGAGTCCTGAGCTATTGCATTAATGATGCCAACAAAATTATCTTTACCAGGAGTAAGATCGCCAAATCCAGCAATTAATCCTTGAGTATTTAATAATGAAGCTGAAGCTGTTGTTGATAAAGATACATTCGTATCATCAGCAGAAGATCCTACAATAGACAATAAGTCTGGTCCTGAACCACCAAAGCGTGTCAAACCTATTGGAACACTATCTTTATCTGATCCATTAAAAATAGTTTCTACACCTAGAGAGCTGGCAGCAGTTTCTGATAATTCAACAATGATAGCTTCAACTAAAACTTGAGCTCTTCTAATGTCAAGCTGTGAAATAACATTTCTTATGGTTGAAAGGTTAGACTCTGGAGACGAAATAATCAGTGAATTCGTCTTTTCATGATGAGTTATCACAGTTTTGGCACCATCATTATCTGGTATAAAGCCACTTGAGACAGAATTAAGAATTGCTGCAATATCAGCTGATTTTGCATATTTTAAATAAACAACATCAATTGACTCATTTGACTTTACATCGCCATCAAGAGATTTAAGAGTTTCTTGAATATTAGAGGTTACATATTCATTAGCTGAAACTATAACTGAGTTGGAGGGATTAAAAGGTATAGCTATAAACTTGTTAATGGTTGGATTGTTTTGAGCTTTTAATTTATCTAGAATTCTAACTGCTTCGATTGAAGATAAATTATTGAGTTTAATGATTGAAATTTTAGCTGAATTATTTTTATCTAAATCTTTAATGAGATCACTAATTCTTTGCACGTTGCTTAATCTGTCGACAATCAATATTGAGTTAATGGAGGGAATGCTTGAAAGATGAGATTGCCTTCCTGTAATAGGCTTTATCATTGGAAGAACTTCTTCAGTAGATCTATTGATTAATGGTATTACAAGTGTTCTGTAGTCACCAGAGGAAGTAACTGATGAGATATTTTCATCTCTTGTGGCCTCATTTTCAGGAACAATTCTTACAAAACCATCCTCAGCAATTGAACTAAAACCGTTAACCTGAATTGTTCTTAAATAAACATCCCATACTTGATTTCTATCTAAATTAGCATTTGAATATATTGTGATTCTTCCTTTTACCCTAGGATCTAAAATAATTGTTTTCTTTGAAAATTGAGCAATATCTTGTGTAACTTTTTTTATATCAACATCTTCATAATTAAGAATAAAAGATTCTTGTGATGTAGCTATATTAATGTTTCCAAAAAATAGCAAAAATGCTAATGCAGTATTTTTTATAAAATATAACTTAATTCTTTTCATCGTAATTAATTCTATACACTTTTTGGCCGTTACGAAATATGGCGCTATTATTAGTAACCTCAATTAATTCGAACCTACCCTCAAGCATTTGACCAACAACCACTAAATACTCCTTATTTGCTTTTTTTACCACTACAGATGAATCTTTGCCGCCAGATCTGATTCCTATAAGTTTATATGAAAAGTCTTCATCGTTCTGATTACCTTCAATTAATTCTTGGTTATTCGTTACTGATTGATTGGAAATAATATCATCAAATTTAATAATTCCAATGTCTTTGATGTCAGGCTTATTACTTAATGAGTTAACAAACAATATTGCAAAATAAAAACCAGGAACAACCAGGACAATTAAGAAAATATACTTTAGGTTTTTAAAATTTAACATAAGCCTTATGGGCTACATTGTAGCCCATATTCTTTTGATAGTTTAAAAACTAAATTTAAAACCTAGAGATATCGAAGATCCAAGCTTATATTGATCATACACAACAGACGACGCCATTGCCGCATAATATTCTTCATCTAAAAGATTTCTGAGTTCTAAAGATAGTTTTAGTGTTGAAGCGTCATAAAGGATTTCTTTCGAATATACAAAATCAACCAAAAGAGGAGGCTCTTCTATAACATCAGGTAAAACATCTATTCCTCTTGCACGAACTCTGTCACTAACATAATTAATAATAAGAGTAGCTTGAGACCCTCTCTGAAGATCATCCCAACCAAATTGAAGGTTTGCGATCAAATCAGACTGGCCTTGAAGTCGAGAATCTCTGCCATTTAAAAACAACGTACTCGCATTTATTAATGATCCTTGACTGTTTACATATGTATCATTAGATCCATAAACAACTTCTGATTCTGTTGCTGTTAGATTCATTTTTAAAAGAAATTCTTTAGTTTGTCCCCATTTTGAATTTGGTAACAAGTCTTCATAAATTCTTTCATACTCTATTTCAAAACCTGTAAGTTCAGCACCAGGAACATTTTGATATGAAGTAACAATTAGATCACCAGACTCATTCACAACCTCTTCAATTGGTTTAGAGATATCTTTATAGAATATTCCAGCTGTCATAAATTGATTAACACCCCAATAATATTCAGCTCTTAAATCAATATTATCTATTTCTGAATTTTCTAAATATAGAGATCCAGCTATTACTCTATCTGTATCAACATCAATGAATAACGTTGGCGATAACTCTCTGAATGTTGGTCGTGCAATAGTTTGCGATAAACCTAATCTAAATTGAAGATTCTCATTGAAATCAGGTAAATATGTAAGTGTAAATGATGGAAGCGTGTAATCCTCATCCAGAATTTTTTCAATATTTGAATCAATTGGTTGGAATACATCATAGGTATTTACCATTTGCTCTCCTTTTTCAGATCTAACACCAAAAGCAAGTCTATAATTTTCATTAATATAGGTATCTATTGTTAGATACATTGAATCAGTAGTAAGTTCACCTTGATATCCAGCTGGTGATGATGCTGCTGTATTCTCTATTAGAATTAATCTTGAGGGATCAAAATTTTTATCTGCAAAAATGTAATCAATTCTATTATCTAATCCATCCTGAGGAATTGGTCCACCTTCAGCTAAAAATCTATAACTTCTAACTTGTGCATCTCTATTATTTTCTGTTAAATCATAACCAACTTTTAATATAGCTTCTTTTTCAAGTAGCTGAATTGGATAGGTTAGATCAAGACCAACATTTTCATTGCTGTCATCAACATAACTAAACTGAGTTTGATTTCGTCCAGTATTAACATCATATCTCCAGAAACCTCTATCATCTGTGTCTTCATAAAATACCACTCTTTCATATGGTGAGTGTCTTGATGCTTCTCCAGAAGTAAATCTTAAATCAAGCTGAGCCCCATTATCATACATGTATGAATAATTAATTTGATTATTAGTAAGCTCTCTTTCAAAGAACTCTATAAAGTCTTCTCTAACGTTACCAGCATCACTTGAGTCATAACCTTCGAGTATTCTTGCTCTTTTGGTACCTTTATGAATGTACAT
>RGHK01000062.1 GCA_010024215.1 Pseudomonadota bacterium
ATTATCTAGTGATACTGCAAGAGAAGTCTCTAAAAATATGCATCCTATTTCGAAAATTGGAGATGCAGATGATATACTTCCTGTTATAAATTGGTTATTGAGCCCAAATGCTAAATGGGTCACAGGTCAGACCATTCATGTTGATGGTGGTCTATCAACTGTCAAACCGAGATAATAAGGGGGAGTAATGTCTGAAACTAAATATCTTGAAACACATGAGTGGTACATAGTTGATGGAGATAAATTTACTGTCGGCATATCTGATTACGCCCAAGGCGAACTTGGTGATATTGTGTTTGTAACCTTACCAGAAGTAGGACAAGAATTTAGTAAAGGTGATGCAATAGTCGAGGTAGAAGCAACTAAAACAGTTGCTGAAGCATATGCTCCAATGAACTGTGTTATTACAGAAGTAAACACAAATCTGGAAACTGAACCTGAGCTTATAAATAATGATCCAGTAGGAGATGGCTGGATGGTTAAAGCCGAAATTAAAGAAATGGATGATTCAGGTATGACCTACCAGCAGTACGAGTCATTTATTTCTTAATGTCTGATTTAAAAACTACTTCTTTATACGAATTCCACTTAAGCAAAGATTCAAAAATGATAGATTTTGCTGGTTGGTCTATGCCTTTTTCTTATGACGGAACACTTAAAGAACATAATTACGTTCGAAAATCAGCTGGATACTTTGATGTTTCCCACATGGGTCGTCTCAGATTAAGTTATTCACAAATTGAAGAAATTAATTATTTGATATGTTCAGAGTTAAGAGATATAGAAAATACAAAAGCACTTTACTCAATATTCTTATCTGAGTCAGGAACTGCAATAGATGATGTCATTTTTTGGAAATTTGAAGATGATCTAATCCTTATATGCAACGCGAGTAACACTGTAAAAATTAAAAATCATTTAGACGCAAACTTTATAACATATGATGACCTCACGAATAAGACAGATTTGATAGCTGTACAAGGTAAAAATGCAATTTCTATTGTTGAAGAGATGATGCCTATTCCTGATAAGTTTTCTACTTCTAAAAATTCTATATACACCTATGCAAGAACTGGATATACCGGCGAGGATGGTGTTGAAGTTATGCTCAATCAAAAAGATACATTAGAGTTTATTCAACAACTTGAAGACAAAGGTGTCATGCCGTGCGGACTCGGCTCAAGAGATACATTAAGATTAGAAGCTTCTTTACCATTATATGGATTTGAGTTAACTGATGACATTTCTCCTGTAGAAGCTGGTTTGAAATGGACTTTAACTAATAAGTCTGATTACATGGGTAAAAAGATCATTGATGAGCAAATAGATACTAAAAATCATAAGTATTTAAAGAGATTTAAATTGAATGCTAAGCAAATAGCGAGAACAGGTACTGTTTGTAATAGCGGAAATGTATCTGGGACTGTAACATCTGGGAATATTTCACCAATATTAGGCCATCCGATAGGATTTGTATTATTCGAAACAAATCCACCTGACAATTTACTAGAGTTTGACATTCGTGGTAATTTAGTAGAGGGTAATTTGTTGGATAAGAGGTTTTTAAACTAATGTTTGTACCACATTCTGAAATCGATTTAAAAAAGATGTTTGAAGAGCTTTCTATTAGCTCTTTGGATGACCTATTTACCCATATTCCTGCAACATTAAAACTTAACGATGGACTTAATGTACCACCAACTCTTTCAGAATTAGAATCGATCAGTCATTTTGAGAGTGTTGAATCAAAAAATACTCAGAATCTTATATGTTTTGCCGGTGGTGGTCATTACGACGTATATTTACCCCACACGGTTAAAACCTTAACAATGAGACCTGAATTTATGACTTCATATACCCCTTATCAAGCTGAAATTTCTCAAGGTATATTGCAAATATTATTTGAGTATCAATCATTAATTTGCGATTTAACCGATATGGAACTAGCAAATGCTTCTCTTTATGATGGTGCAACATCAGTAGCCGAAGCTATCTCAGTTGCGATTAATAAAACTAAGAGAAATGGTGTAGTTGTTTCAAATGGTTTTAATCCAAACACAAAAGAGGTTGTAAATACCTTAGTTGATAGAAGTAAGTTTGATATTAAGTATGTAGATTTAATCGACTACATGTTTCCTGAGGATTATATATTTACAGAAGAGGATGCAGCTTTTGTAGTATCACTTCCACATTATGAAGGTTCAGCACAAGACTTAACTACGATAGTGAAAAACGCTAAAGCAGTAGGTGTAATAACAATTTGTTATATTGACCCTTCAATGATGGGGATATTAAAAACTCCTGGGTCAATGGGGTTCGATATTGTTGTTGCTGAAGGACAGTCCATGGGTTCTCCACTTTCTTTTGGTGGCCCAACAGTAGGTTGGTTTGCAACTAAGAAAGAATTAGCAAGATTAGTTCCCGGAAGAATTATTGGTGAAACCAGAGATTCAAATCATACTAAAACATATGTGATGACACTTAGAGCAAGAGAACAGGATATAAGGAGGGAAAAAGCCTCATCTAATATATGTACTAATCAAACTTTAAATGCAGTTGGTTCAACAATACATTTATCTTGGCTTGGTCCGCAAGGTTTATATGAGATAGGTTATCAAGCTATTCAGAAAGCATCCTATATGAAGCAACAATTATTAGATCACGATATAAATATATCAAATCCTAACAATTCTCTTAGAGAGTTTATTGTTCAAACTTCAAAACCTGCTGAAGATGTAATTATAGAAATGGGAAATAAAGGCTTTTTAGCTGGTATTAAATATTCGGATAATGAAATATTAGTAGCAGTTACAGAAAAGAGGACAAAGTCTGAAATCGATAAATATATAACTTCATTACAGGAGGTGGATAATGCATAGTGGAGGTAACGCTAGTTCATTACCACTTGTTGGTGGTGCACCTGAACCAACTATAAATCAATTATCTAAACCAGGTAGAAGAGCTTCAAGGTTTCCAAAATTAGATGTCCCTGTCACAGAGATTAACAATCCAGCAATAAGGAATGATAAGCCTAGTCTTCCAGAAGTTTCCGAACATGATTTAGTAATGCATTATTCACGATTAGCCCATAGAAACTTTGCTGTTGATGTTGGTTTTTATCCTCTTGGATCGTGCACAATGAAATATAATCCAAGATTTGCAGATTATGTCGCAGGATTAAATACATTTGCAAATTCACATCCGGCTACTCCTGCTACTTTCACACAAGGCAACTTAGAAGTACTTCATGAACTTGAAAAATTCCTCATAGAAATAACTGGCATGGATAATGCCACATTTCAGCCACCTGCAGGTGCATCAGGTGAGCTAACTGGATTGTTAATTATTAAGAAATATCTTGAAGAGAATGGATTATCAAACAAAAAAGATATTATTGTGCCAGATTCAGCTCACGGAACAAATCCTGCCTCTGCAAAGATGGCCGGATTTAATGTTGTTGAAGTTTCAACAGATATTAGAGGCATGGTCAATATTGAGGACTTACGAAGCTTAGTAAATGAAAATACAGCTGGTCTAATGTTGACTAATCCAAATACAGGTGGTTTGTTTGAAGAAAACATAATGGAAATATCAAATATAATTCATGAAAATGGGGGACTAATTTATTACGATGGAGCAAATTTGAATGCAATTGTCGGCGTTTGTAGACCTGGAGATATGGGTTTTGACATTGTACATTCGAACCTTCATAAAACATTTGCTACTCCTCATGGTGGTGGAGGTCCCGGCTCAGGCCCGGTTGCCGTTAAAGGATTTTTAAAAGAATATTTACCCGGTCCAATTGTTGTAAAAAATTCGAATGGATACGACTGGTATTCGCCAAAATCATCTATTGGTAGAATGCACGGTTACCATGGTAATTTTTTAGTTGCATTACGAGCTCTTGTGTACATGAAATTACTTGGAAAGGAAGGGCTCGATACTTTAGGATCTTACGCTGTTCTTAATGCTCGTTATCTAAGTTCTGTAATATCCAAGATTATTCCTCTTGCATACAACGAACCATGCATGCATGAATTTGTTGCAACAGTAAAAGATCTTAAAAAATCACATAAAATAAAAGCCTATGATGTTGGTAAGGCATTATTAGATAAAGGATTTCATTCACCAACTATATATTTTCCTTTGATTATTGAAGAAGCTTTAATGTTTGAACCAACAGAAACTCAAACAGTTGATACCTTAGATGATTTAGCTGAAACACTTAAATTGATTATTGAAGAATTGCAGGGTGAGGATGTTTCTCTTGAGGAGTATCCCAAAAACCTACCTGTTGGTAGGCCAAATGAGCTTATTCCTGCAAAGCATTTAACAGTTAATTGGGGAGATTTTGAACTTCTTGAATTAACTGAATAATATGTATGTATGAATCCTTCGAAGATTGATATAGACAGAAATATAAGTAAGTTAAGAGTCAATTCCACTGAATTTTTAAATTTAGACGAATCAACATTAGTAACAATGCTTGAACAGGTTATAGAAAATATTAAAACTATATCATATTATTGGGCTACTTTATCTTCTGAGAAAAAAGGGATACTATCAAAATCCAAAGAAGGCGAGGAGTGGATAGGCGGGCCATTTGCTTGTATCTTTGCAATACAATATTTTATTGAAACGATACAAAATAAAGACGATCTGGATAAATCAAAATATGATGACACAGATAAAAGTTATAAAGTATTCCCAACAAAAAATATCGAAAAACTATTGTTTCCTTTTTTAGAGGGCGAAATTCGATTTGCTAAAAATTTAAATTTTAATCAAATTAATGAATATAGAGGGTTTGCTAACAGGTTTGAAAAAATCGAACCTAAAATTACGCTTGTCTTAGGTGCTGGAAATGTTTCATCTATACCTGTACTAGATGCACTGTTTCATATGATTGCATACAAATCTGTAATTTACTTAAAACTTAATCCAGTTAACGATTATTTATTACCAATTTTTACTCAAGTATTTGACCCATTTATTACGAGAGGATTCATGATTATTACTCAAGGCGACATGCAAGCATCTAAGTATCTGACTCAGCATGATGCTTTTCAACAAATACACTTAACTGGATCTAACTACACATATGAAAACATTGTTTACGGTAAAGTTCTAAGTGATAAGGAAAGATCTTTAAAGACATATCCAAAAATAAATAAAAAACCAATTACTTCAGAACTTGGTAATGTCACACCAATTATTGTACATCCTGGCAATTGGTCTAGATCAGAAATTAGACACCAAGCAAAAAAAATAGTCACTGCAAAACTCAATAATTCAGGTTTTAACTGCATTGCAGCTCAAGTTATCGTTTTACCAAAAGATTGGAGACATACTCAAAAATTAAAGAATGATATCAAATATTACTTAAAAAAAGTTGGAGATACAACATCTTATTATCCAGGCTCTAGTGAAAATCTTAATGAATTAATTGAGACTAACAACTATGAACAGATTAATAATTTAACTTGTAGTACCCCTTTTCTTCTAGCTGATTTAGATTTAGAAAAAGAATATGGGAATAAAGAAGTCTGGTCAACAGCCCTTTACTTTAAAGAACTTTCATTTAGCAGTTATGAGGACTTTGCAGTTAAAGCTATTGATTATGTAAATAACGAACTATGGGGCAATCTGGGAGTAACTGTATTAATTAAGAATTTTAAAAAGGGTACAAATAAACTAATTTTGAAAAATTATGTTGATGAACTTAAGTATGGCACAGTCGCAATCAATGAATGGTCTGCCATTGGTTTTGTCATACCATCACTACCTTGGGGTGGTTACCCAGGAAATAGAGATAATGATATCCAAAGTGGACAAGGTTATGTTCATAAC
>RGHK01000063.1 GCA_010024215.1 Pseudomonadota bacterium
CATTCTTTCCACAGCACTTTATTGGGCTAGCAGGAATGCCTAGAAGATATCCAGATTATGCATTGCAATTCGCAGACTGGAACATGGTTTCTTCTGTTGGAGCTTTCTTGTTTGGAGTTTCTCAAATTCTGTTCTTATTTATAGTTGTTAAGACTGTAATGGGTGGTAAAAAAGCAACTGATCAAGTCTGGGAAGGTGCAAGAGGTCTTGAATGGACTGTTGCCTCACCCGCGCCATATCATACATTTACAACTCCGCCAAAGGTTGATTAATGAATCCTGAGGCTAAGAAAACATTAAGGCGACTGGTTATTGCTGTACCGCTGATGTTTGCATTTGGCTTTGCCCTGGTGCCTTTATATAACGTATTTTGTGAGGTCACTGGAATTAATGGAAAGGTTTTTCAAACAGATAATGCAGAAAAACTGGTTATTGAAGACGGAAGACCTCTAGGACTTCAGTTCATCTCTACTAATAATGAAAATATGCCATGGACATTCAAACCCTCTGAAGATGTCATGACCATTTCCACAGGAAAATACTATACAGCTACTTTTTATGTAAAAAACACTACAAATAAAACTATGACTGCTCAAGCAGTTCCAAGTGTTGCACCATCAAATGCTGCAGCTCATCTAAAGAAATTAGAGTGTTTTTGTTTTGAGCAACAAGAGCTGAAGCCGGGTGAAGATGCATTGCTTCCAGTTAGATTGTTAGTGTCAGACGAACTACCCAAGAATATTGAAAACATAATCTTATCTTATACAATTTTTGATGTTACGGAATATGATGATGAGGCAGTTGCCCAGCATGACCATGACGGACATCATGAAATGGAGCATTAAAAAATGAGCGCACAAACTTATTACGTACCTGAGCAAAGTAGATTCCCTATTTTCATGGCAGTATCTTTATTTTTATTGGTAATGGGTGCCAGTAGCACAATTAATAATCTTGATAATCCTGAGAGTAATTCAGTTTATATCTTATATGCAGGATTTGCCTCATTATTTACGACATTATTTTTCTGGTTTCGACAAGTCATTAAAGAGCACTTAGCTGGCCTAGACAGCAATCAATTAAAAACATCTTATGTTTACGGTATGGCATGGTTTATATTTTCTGAAGTGATGTTTTTTGCTGCTTTTTTTGGAGCATTATTTTATGTAAGAAGTTTTGCAGTTCCATGGCTAAGTGGCGAGGGTGAAAATGGAGTTGGTATTTCTGCAATTGGTTTGTGGGAAGGTTTTGAATCAACATGGCCTGTAATGACAACACCAGACATGGGAGCAGAATATGCTTTAGCAGAAAAAAGTATGGCTTGGCCAGGCTGGGGTCATGCGTTAGAGTGGCTACCACTTTGGAATACTATAGTCTTACTAAGTTCAAGCGTGACTGTTCATTTTGCACACATAGGCCTAAAAAATGGCAATAGGAAGAAGTTTAATATTTTCTTGGGAATAACAGTTGGCTTAGCTTTAATATTTGTTGGTCTTCAGGCTGCAGAGTATTACGAAGCTTATGCACATTATGGCCTTACATTAAATTCAGGTATTTATGGATCAACATTTTTTATGTTGACCGGTTTCCATGGTTTTCACGTAATGATGGGTGGTTTTATGCTTGCTGTTATGTTGGCTAGGTCAGTTTTTGCTGGTCATTTTGAAGATCACGACCATTTTGGTTTTGAGGCGGCTTCATGGTACTGGCATTTTGTTGATGTGGTCTGGGTAATGTTGTTCTTGTTTGTTTATATACTTTAACAGTTAAGATTCATCCCAGGGAACGGAATTGCCTAATTCACCAGTGATTAAACCTATAGTTACAAGAGCCACTAGAATGACAGCTAAAGTAACTCGAAAACCTAAGCTATAGACTGTTCTTTTGCTATCAGGCTTGCCTTGGTCAACTATTAAGAAATAAAGACCGCTGCCAAGTGATACCATTATTAAGAAGACATCTATGTAAATTAAGGTTTTAATCATTGAGTCATTTTAAAGCAATTGTTAGATTAATATATGAGATTTAAGAAATTTAACCCAGGAAAAAAAATAACAATCTTTTTTATTTTTTTTGCTACAACCTTTTTTCTTCTTGGTATATGGCAAGTTGAAAGAGGTCATGATAAATCTAAAATAATAGAAGAATTTAATAACAACATCAAAAAAAATCCATCACCTTTATCAGAAGAGTCGTCAAAATGGGACAGAGTATCTGTTAAAGGGTTCTGGAAAGGCTCAAAGCAAATATTAATTGATAATGTCATTAGCTCTGGCGTTGCCGGATACAAGGTGTTAACCCCATTAAAAATTAATGGAACAGAAACATTTATACTGGTTGATCGTGGATGGATTTCTCAAGGTGAGTCAAGGAATGTTCTGCCAAACATTGAAATCCAAAATGAATATGCAGAAGTTAATGGAATATTAGAAGATCCTGAGCTTGGTTTTGTTTTGTCTGAAAATTTAGTAACCAGTAATTGGCCCAAGGTTTCACAGACAAAAAACCTTGAAGTTTTAAATAAAGAGTTCGAAGAGCAAATGGCCCCATATATTTTGGTTGCAGATCCTACTTTAAAAAGTAGTCTTGCTTACATGAAGATTGTGCCAACGAATATGACTGCTGAAAAACATTTTGGATATGCCATTCAATGGTTCACAATGTTCATTGCTATATGTTTAATGTATTTGTGGATAGGGTTTAAAAAAAATGAAGAATAAAATATTTTTAGCATTCTTATTGTTAACACCAATCTTGGTAGTTACATTTTCATCTATTTATTTCACTTTGGGCCTTTCTCCTGAAGGAACAAAAAATAATGGTGTTTTCTTTAAAAGCTATTTTAATTTTGATCAGTTTAATAATGTAAAAAATGAAAAGCTTATTGAGTTCGAAGATGGAAAGTGGGTTATGAGTGTTTATATAACTGATATTTCTAAGTCAAAAGAATCATTATATTTAATGAGGCAGCTTAACGTAGCTCTTAATAGAGATATATATAGAGTCAAAAGAGTTGCCTTCTTCTCAAACTCTCGGCTAAAAAGTGAAATAGATAACTTAATCTTAGATTATCCAAGAACAGAGCTGGTTAACGATAAAAATGGTGTTTTAATAAATGTGCTTCAAAAAAATTCAACCCTAGACATGTTTCAAGAAAACCCAATATTTATTATTGATCCTTATGGGAGGGCGGTTATGTACTTCAATCCTGGCACTGACCCAAAAAAAATTCTTAAAGACTTAAAGGTGCTAATCTGATGAATAATATAAAAAACTTATCACTCTTTGGAATATGTCTGGCTTTTGTAGTTATCGCTTTGGGTGCTTGGACCAGGCTTGTAGATGCTGGACTTGGTTGTCCAGATTGGCCTGGATGTTATGGCTTTGTTGTTTTTCCAACCAATGACGCAGAAATAGCTTTAGCTGAGAGCAGATACCCTATGTTCCCCTATGACATAAATAAAGCAATTCCTGAAGTGGTCCACAGATACTTTGCAGCTGCATTGGGTTTTTTAGCAATAATCATGGTTTATTATTCTTTTAAGCAGAATGAAAATAAAAATATAAGACGATGGACGGTAGGACTTCTAATTTTTATTTGCCTTCAGGGTCTTTTTGGCTATTTAACAGTAAGCTTACTATTATTGCCGCTAATAGTTACTGGACATTTGTTTGGAGGGTTTACAACCCTAACTTTGTTTTTTCTTATCTTTTTAATGTCAGGCAGATTTAGCATTCTTGAGAAAATGAAAATACCAAAATTAAAAACAATTGCAACAATTGCTCTTGTAGTTTTAATTTTTCAAATTTTTTTAGGTGTTTGGACAAGCACAAATTACGCATCTTTAGCCTGTGCTGACTTTCCAACTTGTCAGGGAAGCTATATGCCAGAAATGGATTTTAAAAATGGATTTAATCTTAATCAAGAAGTTGGCCCCAATTATCTATACGGACTATTGGATAATCCATCAAGGGTCGCAATCCATTACTCTCATAGAGTATCTGCAATATTGGTAACCATAGTTTTTTTAGTTCTTATATCAAAGCTTTGGTTCTCTAATGCTGCACCTTTGGCTTCTACGCTTGGAGTACTTTTATTAACACAGATAAGCCTTGGGATTATTAATGTTGTATATGTGCTTCCTTTATATGTGGCTATTGCCCATAACCTAGTTGCAGCTCTATTACTTTTAACAGTATTCGCAGTAAATTATCTTGCCTGGAAGAAATGAGACTTCTAAAAAGTTACTATTTATTATGTAAACCAAATGTGGTCTATATGATGCTGATATGTGCATTGGTTGGAATGTTGCTTGCAGAAGAATCGGTTAGCTCTATTTCAAGAATTGTCATTGCATTGATTGGCATTGCTTTTTGTTCAGGTTCAGCGGCTTCTATAAATCAGGTTATTGATAGAAAAGCTGATGCCTCAATGACAAGAACCGACCAAAGACCAATTCCTCAGGGTGAGCTAAGCGCCGTTCATGCATCAACTTTTGCTTTAGTCATTGGTTTAACAGGAGCCCTAATTTTATATTTCTTTATAAACACCTTAACAATGATTTTAACCCTAGCGTCTCTAATAGGATACGCTTTTATATATACCGTATATCTTAAAAGGGCCACTCCACAGAATATTGTAATTGGTGGTTTGGCTGGAGCAGCGCCGCCATTGTTGGGGTGGGCTTCTATATCTAATACTGTTGATCCATATGCTCTTTTATTAGTTCTAATTATTTTTGTATGGACGCCTCCTCACTTTTGGGCCTTGGCCATTTATAGGAAAGATGAATATGCCAAAGAGTCTATTCCAATGCTTCCAGTAACACATGGCGTTGCTTTTACAAAGCTGCAGATTGTTTTATATACAATTATTCTATTTATAGTTAGCGTTCTACCATACATAGTATTGATGTCAGGTTGGATTTATTTATTTTCAGCTATAACATTAAGCTCTATGTTTATGTATTACTCGATTAAGCTTTATTATAGTGATGATAATGCCTTTGCCATGAAGACATTTAACTTCTCTATATATTATATTTTCTTAATATTTGTTGCTTTGCTTTTAGACCATTTTTTAATTTAATGAAGCCCGTTAGTAAAAATTTAATCATCATAGTAATTTTTATAGTTACCGTATTAGGCTTATTTATAAATAAACTAACAACACCCAGGACTTTATCTAATGATGAGCTTCTGGTTAATGGATTATTTTTATTTGATCAACACATTCAGACGTTAGGATAGATTTAACTTGTGATGTGAAAATATCTTCATTAGCAAGAGATAGCCTAATACCTCTAACGCCTAAAAATGGATTCTCTTCAACTGGAAGATTTAAATATGAAACCTGTTTATCCCCCCCAATATCTAAAGTTCTGTAAACAATAGTTCCATTAAATTTTTTTCCTATTGAATTAATTACATCTTTCTGTTCATCAAGATTTGGAGCAGTTGAACTATCCAGATATATAAATTCAGACCTAAAAAGACCAATAGAGTTTAAGAACGGGTGCTCAAAACTATCTATCTCTTCAGTAGACCCAATATTAACTCTAAAATTTAGACCCAATTTTTCATATGCTTCTTTGGTGAAACTATTAATTATTTTCTGATGTTCTTCATGTTTATTTAATAAGGTATCCTTATCTTCTTTAGAAGGGTTTACTAATACTTGTCCGCTATCGCCATCAATTGCAATACTCTTATTTGATTCAATATCATCAAGAAGATCCTTGATACCAATTACACATGGGAT
>RGHK01000064.1 GCA_010024215.1 Pseudomonadota bacterium
GTTTGCCTCATATTAATCAAATACATTTTTTCTATCTTGCTGATCTTTTAGATGATAACTATGGACCTACCTCAGAGAGCATTGAAGTTAAACTTTTTGATCCAAATGATATTCCCTGGGATGAAATTGCATTTCCTACAGTATATAAAACTTTAGAGTACTATCTTGCTGATTTAAAAACCGGCTCTTTTAATTTTAAAGAAGAGGATATAAAGCTCTAACTATTATCACTAAAATCTTTTGCATTAATAAACATTTGCATCCATGGTGAATAGTCTTTCCATGCTTTATCTTGCCAACTCATTTGAATTGATCTAAACACTCTTTCAGGGTGAGGCATCATAATAGTCACTCTCCCATCTTTAGAGGTAATACCGGTGATACCTTCTGGAGAACCATTTGGATTTAGTGGATAGGTCTCTGTGTTATTTCCATTTGAATCTACAAAATTCATTGCTATCTGGTTTGAATCTAATAATACATTTTGGTTTCCATCTACAAACCTTGCGTGCCCTTCTCCATGAGCAGACGCTATAGGCATACTCCATCCTTCCATGTTTGCAAATAGCACTGAATCAGAATTTTGAATTTTTACCTGTACTAATCTAGCTTCAAATTGATCTGAAAGATTTTTTTCAAATGATGGCCAGTATTGAGCGCCTGGAATAATACTTTTTAAGTTAGAAACCATTTGACAGCCATTACAAACTCCCAAAGTAAATGAAGATTCGTTATTAAAAAATGCCTCAAACTGATCCTTAACTAAATTATTATGCATAATAGTTTTAGACCATCCTCCTCCAGCTCCTAAAACATCTCCGTATGAAAAACCTCCACAGGCTGCTAAACCGTTAAAGTCCTTTAGATTAAATTTATTATCTAAAAGATCTTGCATGTGAACGTCAACGGCTTCAAAACCAGCTAGAGTAAAGGCTGCAGCCATTTCCATCTGACCATTCACACCTTGCTCTCTTAAGATTGCCACCCTGGGTTTTGTTTTACTAATGTTAAAAATCTCTGGGGTGGTTTCATTAAAAGATTCATCGGTGAAAAGTCCTGAATAATCCGCATCGTCAAGCAATCCTAACTCAGAGTCAGCAACAGCTTTATTATCACGAATTGCCTGAATTGCATGACTGGTCTCTCTCCAATATTTTTCAAGAGTTGAAATATACTCATCAAGAAAATGTTCTGATTCATTTCGAATAGTTATCTTCTTGTCACTGGTTAAAGATCCAATGGCTGTTGCATTAAGTCCTGCAGAATTAAAGTCTTCAATAATACGCTCACAATTATCATTAGAAATTTGAAGAATTAATCCAATCTCTTCTGAAAAAAGACAGTTGTTAATGTTGTCTTGATTAAGTTCAGGAATATTTATATCTAAACCAATTTTTTTAGTAAATGCCATTTCTAGAAGTGAAACAATTAAGCCTCCATCTGAAATATCATGAAGAGCTATGATTTTTTTATTTTCTATATTGGCTTGAACAATTTCAAACATTTTTTTAAACAAACTAATATCATCTAAATCAGGTGTATCTTTAAAAGATGCCAGATTAACTTCTTCAAATATTGAGCCTGCTAAGCGTTTTTTGTTATTGAGTTCTATGTGGACTAATGATGAAGCGCATGAGGTGTCAAGCTCAGGAGTGACTGAAATACAAACATCTTCAACAGGGGCCATTGCAGTAATAACTCCAGATAAAGGACTCTTAACCACCCTTTCTTGAGATTCATCTTCCCATTTAGTTTTCATAGATAAAGAGTCTTTTCCTACTGGGACTGAAATATTTAAATCAACACAGCATTTTGATAAAGATTCAACACCCTCTCTTAAAGCAATATTTTCTAATTCTTCACCGGTGGCCGCCATCCAGTTAGCTGAGACTTGAACATGGTCAAGACCTTTGATTTTAACCCCTGACATATTAGTTAAGGATTCAGCCATAGCCATGCGCATTGAAGCTGCAGGATTTTTAACAGCTAAGGTTGGCTTCTCTCCGACTGTTAAAACTTCTCCGGTATTTGAGGTGTATGATCTTAAACTCATAGAGTAATCAGAAACTGGAACTTGAAAAGGTCCTACAAACTGATCTCGTGCAACCATGCCTCCCACAGTTCTATCCCCAATTGTTATTAAAAAGGATTTGCAAGCTACTGTAGGATGTTGAAGAACCTTAACCAGACTCTGACTAAAATTATATTCAGAAGCATTGTTTTCATGATGCTCTATAGATTCGTAGGTTGAGACATTAATATCCGTAATTGGTAAATCTCCAAACAACATCGATAAAGGGACATTAACTGGGAAAGTTTCAGTTTTTGCATCGTAAAGCTTTACAGATTTTTCTGCAGTTGTTATACCAACAAAAGCATAAACACATCTTTCTCGTTTACAAATCTTCTCAAATGCTTCTTTGTTATCTGGATGGACTGCTAATACATAACGCTCTTGTGATTCATTTGACCATATTTCCATTGGGGACATTGATTTATCAGAATTTGGAATCTTATCTAACTCTATATAAACCCCTAGATTGGAATCCTTTGCAAGTTCAGGAATAGCATTAGATAATCCTCCAGCGCCGACATCATGAATAAATTCAATAAAGCTATTGTCTTGAGATGAACAAATATTAATTACCTCTTGGCATCTTCTTTCCATCTCTGCATTATCTCGTTGCACTGAAGCAAAATCTAAATCTTCATCGCTATCTCCTGATGAGACAGATGAAGCAGCACCTCCACCTAAACCGATCAGCATTGCAGGCCCGCCTAAAACAACTACATGATAATCCTCAGATATTTGTAACTTAAAATTATTTGTGTCTCTTATTTCACCAATTCCACCTGCCAACATTATTGGTTTGTGATATCCGTGAGCAATATTATCTTTATCAAAAGGAGTTTCGTAAGATCTAAAATATCCAAGAGTTGAAGGTCTTCCAAATTCGTTATTAAATGCAGCGGCACCTATGGGTGCCTCAATCATAATATCCAATGGGGATGCAATTCTTTCAGGCTTATGTTCAGAAGCTTCCCAGCTCCTTTCCAAATTTGGGATTCGTAAATTAGATACATTAAAACCCACTAGGCCAATTTTGGGTTTAGCACCTCTTCCGGTTGCTCCTTCATCTCTTATTTCACCACCCGAGCCTGTAGCAGCACCAGGATATGGTGAAATAGCAGTTGGGTGATTGTGAGTCTCAACCTTGATTGTCGAATTAAGCTTGTCATCAACAAAACAATATTGCTTATTTTCATCTAGATGTAATCTTTCAACAGTTTCTCCCTCTGTTATAGCTGCATTATCTTTGCGCAAACATCATCAGCTCAGCATCTGTGGGATTTCTTGCAGCTTTTGAGTAGAAGTCGTATAAATATTCAATTTCATCAGCACTCATAGCAAAACCAAAGGATATATTTGCTTCCTTTAAGGTTTCAATGCCTCCGTTTAGAAGATCTATGACTTTTACAGAGCGTTGTGGCTCCTCTTTAAGAAAATTTTTGCATTCATCAAAGTTTAAATACACAGACTGGGTCATGCGATCAAAAAATATCGATAAATCTAGATTGTCTGCAGAATTTATATCTGAAATAGTAAAACCAAAAAACCTTTCGACCCTTTCAACATTTTTTATGCCAACATTTTTTATAATGTCTTCAGTTTTAGATGACCATGGTGAGATCGTCCCAGATCTTGGCCCAACAATAAAAGTAAATGAATCAGTTGGATCATTTGCATTTAAAATATTTTTTAAACCATCAAGGTCAACTTGATTATTTTTGGAAGCTAAAATATATATTTCATTGGAACTAATTTCAGAATTTAGATTATTTAATTTGTTGAGGTCTTCTCCATTCAACCCACTTTTCTTGTCCCCTGTAATCAATTTCTTCTTCACAATAATCGCAAAGATCCGCACCATTTTTTCTAATGTCTTGGACATGTTCAGAATTAATATATTCTTCCCAAGTATTTTCCAAGAGATTGCCCATGATTTCGTCTAAACCATAGTCTTGACAACACAAAGCAAGTGATCCATTCGGTAACAAAACATTCTGATAAACTCTTGGACACTTTCCCCTAATATTTTGTTCTGGTGGAACTTTATCCTTTTTCTCCAAAAGAATATTCATAGCTCTACTATTAATATCCCTAATGCTAACATTATAATACCTAGTCAGATCGTTAAGTAGAGGATGTAAATCACCATGACAATGAAAATTAATTCTCCACTTATTGGGATTTGAAATCACATAGTTGAGCATTTCATAATACTCATCACTCAATTCTGGATATTTTTTGCCGTTTGATTCATAATATTGAAGTGGTGTTTTCACTCCAATCATTTCAAAATATGATCCTGAAGGCAAATGAATATTACAATCGTGTGGAATATCACTCATTTTATCCCACTGTTCTTTCGTTAAACCCATGAGAGTGGTATTTACCAATAAATCATAACCCATCTCATGGGTATGAATTATCATGTCTGCACAATCAGGATTCAGAAAAGGCTCCACATATCCAGTAAAGTTAAAACTAATTTGATCTTTAGGAACTGTACTGATACACTTTTTATATGTCTCTAAAGACATCATTGTATCTTTTTCCTTTCCCATTTTCTCCCTGTATCTACTAATCAAAGTAGACTGTGGGCAGTATTCACAAACATTAGAGCAACCAATTTTTGTTGTTACTTCTATAGAATGTTTTTTTGGAGGTTTCATTTTATTCTCTCTAATAAGACATGTTTTCCTTCACCTTTATAGGCAAGATAATCTAGATTTTTATACAAGGATTCTTCATCAATCTGATAATTGGTCCAGTCACCAAAATAAGGTCTTCCTACATCAATTATACCGGAGATGGCATCGATTCCAGCACCAATATCAAGAAATACAGCGTCTGTATACTTCTTCAATCTATGTATAAGACCTGACTTAACATGCCCCATACCCATCAAAAATATTTTAGATGTAGAATTTTTCAGTTGTTCAGCAACCATTTTTTCAGTTGCCTCTAAATCATCACAAGCAAATTTTTGCGGAAGAGTAATATAATCTTCAAATTTTTCAATACCAAGATACTCTTGATACTGTTCCGCTTCCATTAATTCTTTAATCAAATCTATTTTAGTATTAGCACCAATCAAACCAATACTACCAGAAAAGTTTTTGAAGAACCACTTGTTTGCAATTAAAGCGTACCCATACTCCGCAGGGAAATCAATGTTAGTTTCTGAAATAACTTCTCTAAACTTACTTCTATTCTCTGGATAAATTTCACAAGTGTAATAGTCGCACAAAGTAGCACCATCAATGAATGCTTGGTGATTAATCTGACTATAAGATTTACTCAGTGCTCTACGACCAGGTGTTGCACTACCATACCCATCTGCTTTTAGAAAGAAATAGTCCCCATCGCCAAACTTATAAAATGTTTTTGATTCATTTTTGTCAACTAGTTCAACTAAAAGTGATTTAAATTTTTCCAAATCTTCTTGAAATTTGGGATAAGATTCTGGATTCCAAAAACATGGAT
>RGHK01000065.1 GCA_010024215.1 Pseudomonadota bacterium
GAATATGCAAAAGGTCAAATAAAATTAACGGATTTACCAAAAGAATTACAAACCGTTGTTGTATTTATTTATTTATTTATGATGAATTAGAATTAGCACTACCAAAATGTAAGTAGCACACAAGTTATTCACCACAGTATACCGGTATATACACAGTGAAAAAAACCTTGTGCATTTTTCCTATCTTTATTTTTTGTAAAGAGAAATTGTAAGTATTTTTTTGCAAAAAATGGTATCAAGAATATTATTAAGAGAATCAATAATGGAAGAATCTTAAAGAAGACCATTTAATTAATTGGTCTTCGGTTTAGTGCTTCTTAAGAAATTCCATGACCATCCATCATCATTAGATGTAGATATTTCTTTATCTGGGTAATTAATTTCAAGGACTCTAACTACATCATCATAAAGATCTGTGTAGCCAAGTGATTTATATGACTTTTCAAGAATACTTAACGCTCTATAATTCTCACTAGAATTAGGTATATTTTCAATTACATATTTTGCTCTTCTAATAGCAGCAACATAAGCATCGATAGACATGTAATAGTCAGCTGCAGCCAATTCGTTCCTGGCAATCATATTCCTTAAATAAATATTTCTTTGTTTTGCATATGTGGCATATTGGCTTTCAGGAAATCTTGTTAGAAATTCTGTTAATTCTGCAAAGGATTCTTTCGCACCAGTTATGTCTCTATTAGATAAATCTGTATCTGTCATTCTTACCATAAGACTATTATCACGAGTGTAACTAGACAGGCCTTTCATGAAATAAGCATAGTCAATGTTAGGATGTCTAGGATGCAGTCTTATAAATTTTTCTGCTGCTGAATGTGAAGCCTCATAATTAGAATTCATGAAGTTAGCATAAATTAATTCTACTTGAGCCTGTTCTGCATATTTTCCAAAAGGATATCTTGTTTCAATAGCCTCAAGAGACTCGATTGCTCCAAAAAAATTATTTACTGCCATTCTTCGTTGTGCTTGGTCATAATAAATTTTCTCAGGTTGTTCAATCTCTGGGCCATCAGAATTACAGCCTGTAAATGCAAGGGCAAGAATGGGTAGATAGATAATGTATTTAATTTTTTTCATATTTTGCATATTTTACCTGCATAATTGCTAATTGAGTTTTAAAACATATATTTAGATTAATTTTTTTTAAAAAAGTTCGAATGACAATTATTAAGAATGTTCCTTTTGATCTGGCAAATACTAGAGTTGATAAAGCTGCATCAGAGCTTTTTCCAGATTTTTCAAGAACACAAATTAAAAAATGGATTCTAGATGGAAGAATTCTGATAAATGGAGACTTATCAAAACCTAAAGAATATGTTCAAGAGAATGATGAAATCGAAATAAACCCAATTGAAGAAAAAAAAGTTTCATGGGAGGCGCAGAATATTAATTTTGATGTTCACTATGAAGCAGATGATTTCATTGTAATTAATAAATCGCCTGGGCTTGTAATGCATCCAGGCTCTGGTTGTTATGATGGGACATTAGCAAATGGTTTAATTTATAGATTTCCAGAGTTAGCAAGCTTACCAAGAAGTGGCATTGTCCATAGACTAGATAAAGATACTTCAGGTGTACTATTAATAGCTAGGAATGAAAAATTTAGAAATTATTTCATCAATCAAATGCAAACTAGAAGTATTAAGAAAGAATATATTGCAGTTGTAGTAGGTTCTACTCTTGGTAGTTTTTCTATAGAAGAGCCTATTGGTAGGGATAGGTTTAATAGAACTAAGATGGCTATTAGGTCGGATGGTAAAGAGGCAATTACAAGAGTTAAACTAAACGAAAGTATAAAGAATTATTCTATATTAGATATTGCCATTGAAACTGGGAGGACTCATCAAATTAGGGTGCATCTATCTGCAAAAAAATTACCGATAATAGGGGATAGGGTATATGATCCTGGCAAATCAATTGGTAAAGGATCCAACGAAAAGTTAATTAAAATAATAAGATCTTTTCCTCGACAAGCTCTTCACGCTAGATTGTTATCTTTCACATGTCCAACAACTGAAAAAGAGTTATCTTTTGAGCTTCCTCTTCCTAAGGATATGCAAAATTTAATAACTGATATAAAAAAACATTCTTAAATACCCAAAAAAACTTGTTTTTTAACCAGTAAAATAATATAAACCCTATTCTTATTGGTTATTTGGGTGTAATTTTGAAATTATCTGGCGCAGACATGCTAATGCGCGCACTTCATGATGAAGGTGTGGAGCTAATATTCGGCTATCCTGGCGGAGCAGCTTTGCATATTTATGATGCTATATTTAGACAAGATAAAATCGATCATATCTTAGTAAGACATGAGCAAGGTGCAACTCATGCAGCAGACGGGTATGCAAGAGCTACTGGTAAACCAGGAGTGGTACTGGTTACATCTGGGCCTGGGGCAACAAATGCGATAACTGGTATTGCTACTGCTTTTATGGATTCGATTCCCATGGTTGTTATATCGGGTCAGGTTGCTAGTCATTTAATTGGGACTGATGCTTTCCAAGAAACTGACATGATTGGTATCTCAAGACCGGTTGTCAAACATAGTTATACGGTCTTTGATGCTCAAGATATACCAAAAATTATTAAAGAGGCATTTTATGTGGCTACCTCTGGAAGACCTGGACCAGTTGTTATTGATATACCTAAAGATATGACTGCACCGGATAAACTTTATGATTATGAGTATCCTGAAAAAGCTAATATACGATCATATAATCCTCCAATTGAACCTGAGCAGAATCAAATTGAAAGAGCGGTTGCAGCAATTATAAGTGCAAATAAACCTGTAATTTATGCAGGTGGAGGAGCTATTGCTAGTAATGCTTTTAAAGAGCTTTTTGAGTTGAATGAAATTTTAGATGCTCCAATTACTAATACATTAATGGGATTAGGTATATACCCAGCAACACATAAGAGATTTTTAGGTATGTTGGGAATGCATGGTACCTATCAAGCAAACATGGCTATGCATAATGCTGATCTTATTATAGCTATAGGTGCAAGATTTGATGACAGAATTACTAATAACCCTTCTAAGTTTTCACCTGATGCAAAAATTATCCATTTGGATGTTGATCATTCTTCTGTTTCAAAAATTATTGAGGCTGATATAGCTGTATTTGGCCAAGTAAAAAATTCCTTAGAAGCGATCATTAAAACCTTAAAGAATAATTTAGATGATTATGATTCTAAAAGATTAAAACCATGGCACTCTCAAATTGCAGAGTGGAGATCTTCTCATGGGCTTAACTATGAATTATATAAAGATGAGTCTGACAATAATTCAATACTGCCTCAAGCCGTCGTTCAGCATGTATACAATATAACCAAAGGGGAAGCATATGTAACTTCAGATGTTGGTCAACATCAAATGTTTGCTGCCCAATATTATCATTTTGATAAACCTCGAAAATGGATAAATTCTGGCGGACTAGGCACAATGGGCTTTGGTCTTCCTGCTGCTATGGGTGTTAAGTTTGCCTTCCCAAATGAAGAAGTTGTTTGTATTACAGGAGAGGGAAGTATTCAAATGTGCATTCAAGAACTTTCCACATGTTTTCAATATAATTTACCAATCAAAATTATAAATATTAACAACGAAGCTCTTGGAATGGTTAAGCAATGGCAAGACATGAATTATGGTGGTAGGCACTCTGAGAGCACATATCAAAACTCTTTACCTGATTTTATAAAACTTGCTGAGTCATATGGACATGTTGGAATAAAGATAGAAAAAAATTCTGAACTAAAAGAGTCTCTAGAAAAGGCCTTTTCCATGAAAGATAAGTTGGTCTTTGTAGATGTATATGTTGACCCTTCAGAGCATGTTTACCCCATGCTTGTTGCTAACGATAGTCTTGAGAATATGTGGCTATCTAAGGATAAAAAGACATGATTAAAAGAAAGCTCATTATGATCATGGAGAACAAGCCTGGTGCTCTGGTAAGAGTGGTAGGACTTTTTCATCAAAGAGGATATAACATCGAAACGCTGCATGTTGACCCGGTAACTGATTTTTCAAGATATAAATTTATTGAAGAAAAACTAGAAACTAAGTTTAAAGAAAATGAAATCTCAAGATTAACTATAACAACTTTTGTTTCTGATTCGCTCATGAGACAAATATTAAGACAGCTAAATAAATTAATTGATGTTATAGCTGTCAGTAACGAAGAAACAACATACTTAAAAGGAGTTCTGTTAGATGAAAATTTATTATGATGATGACGCAAATATAGAAATTATTCAGGGCATGAAAGTTGCAATTGTGGGCTATGGTTCACAAGGTCATGCTCACGCAAATAATTTGCATGAGTCAGGAGTTGATGTAACTGTAGCTCTTAGAGAGGGTTCATCATCATGGAAGAAAGCAGAAGAAGCTGGCCTAAACGTTAACACAGTATCTGAAGCAGTAAAGAATTCAGATCTAATAATGGTGTTAGCTCCAGATGAATTTCAAAAAGACATCTATGAATCAGAGGTGCAACCAAACCTTAAACCAAATGCAATTTTAGCTTTTGCTCATGGATTTAATATTCATTTTGAAAAAATTATTCCTGCAGCTTCAAATAGTGTAATTATGATTGCACCAAAAGGTCCTGGACATACTGTAAGAAGCACATATGTAAATGGAGGAGGCGTCCCTTCTCTGATAGCTGTGTATAAAGATGCATTATCCGATCAAGAGTTTTCAGCAAGAGATGTTGCACTATCTTATGCCAAGGCTAATGGAGGAACTAGGGCTGGTGTTTTAGAGACATCATTTAAGGAAGAAACTGAGACTGATCTATTTGGTGAACAAGCAGTTTTATGTGGAGGTATTACTGCTCTTATAAAAGCTGGATACGAAACACTTGTTGAAGCAGGCTATAGCCCTGAGATGGCATATTTTGAATGCCTTCATGAGACTAAGTTAATAACTGACCTTATTCAAGAGGGTGGAATTGCAAATATGCATTATTCGATTTCAAACACAGCTGAGTACGGAGATTACTTGAGTGGACCAAAAGTAATCACGGATAAAACAAAAGAAGCAATGAAAGAAATCTTAGAAAATATACAGTCAGGAAACTTTGCAAATGAGTTCTTAAATGATTGCAGACAAAGCAATGATGGGTCTGGCGGACCATTCATGAAATCCAACAGAGAAGCTACAAAAACTCATCCAATTGAAGAGGTTGGAAGGGAGCTCAGATCAAAGATGAAATTCTTAAATTCACAGAAATTAGTAGACAAAGAAATTAATTAAAATTAATTAAAAAAAAGGCTATCTTCTTGTAAAAATCTTAGTTAGAATACGCGTCCGTCCTTGAGACGGTTGTTCTTTAAAAATATTTGGTTACTCGTGTGGGTGTTCAAAATACGAGAAAAAAAAATTTAGATTTTTATATTAAAAATCAACAAACATGATAAATAATTGAAGAGTTTGATCATGGCTCAGATTGAACGCTGGCGGTAGGCTTAACA
>RGHK01000066.1 GCA_010024215.1 Pseudomonadota bacterium
GGAGTTCCATTAAGAGCTACAGCAGAAGTTATTCATAGAGGTGATTTTCAACAAAGAGTATTTAATAGCCCTTTTGTTGATCAGGTTGATTCATACACTATAGTTAATTTAACAACTAGTATAGAAATCAGTGATACTTCTGGTGTTGATTTTATGATTTTAAATGCTTCTGATAAGGATGGAGTTAATTCAGCTATGACCGATGTGTTTGGTGTCGCTGGAACAGGTATAGAATTAATACCACCAAGACAATTTATCTTTAGAGTCAGAAAAAACTACTAATCCCAAAAATATATGAGTACGTGTTGTTATAAAGCACGTACTCGTATAGCATTTGCAAATGAAAAAAACTTTTATACAAGCTGATCAGTTACTTGAAGATTCATTTAAGCTTGCTTGGAATGTTTATGAAAGTGGATTTCGTCCAAATTACATCGTTGGTGTGTGGAGGGGCGGAGCTCCAATTGGTATAGCTGTTCAAGAATTTCTAGAAGTATTAGGCGTATCTTCTGACCATATTGCTATCAGAACATCTCATTACTCAGGAATAGACAAACATAATTCAAATGTAAAAGTTTATGGATTAAATTATGTAATTAGGCAGCTTGAATCCGAAGATTCATTATTAATAGTAGATGATGTGCATGACACCGGATTGTCGATTCAACAAATTGTTAATGACCTTAAGGCAGCATGTAAGAAAAATACACCAGATATTAAAGTTGCAACTCCGTACTTTAAACCAACTAAAAATAAAACCGAGAGAAGGCCTGATTTTTATCTTCATGAGACTGATGAGTGGCTAGTATTTCCTCATGAGCTTGATGGATTAACCATAGATGAAATCAAAGAAAACAAGCCAGCAGTTAGAGACTTGATTGATAGAATCTCACCAATTATTAATCAAGAAAAATAAAAGTAAATATACTTATTTATTATCACAATCCCATTTACATAACTCAGCAAGAACTGGTTTAAAAGATCTGCCAAAATCTGTTAGAGAGTATTCAACTTTTGGAGGGACTACGTCATAAACCTTTCTGTTTATTAAATTATCTTTTTCCATTTCTCTTAACTGTTTAGTGAGCATCTGTTGAGTTATAGGAGTAAGCATTCTCTTAATTTCACCAAATCTTACAGGACCTTTACTTAATACATAGATGATTGCGATTTTCCATTTTCCACCAACTAACTTTAAAGGCTTTGAGATGTCTAAATTTGAGCATTTCATAGTATGAATTTATATACTAGTATGAAATCATTGTCTACTAGCATATTTCATACGATGCTTTAATATAGCTTTATATTTGAATTAATAGTGGAGAATACAATGTCAGATAAAATTTCAAAAGAAATCCGTTCACTGGTTACTAATGATGGAAATATAGAACTTTCAATAAAAACAGCAGAAATACCAACTCCTGGTGCAGATGAGGTTCTTATAAAAGTTGAAGCAGCCCCCATTAATCCTTCTGATCTTGGACTTCTCCTAAGCTTTGCTGCTGATATTTCATCTATAAGTACTTCAGGTTCTGGGGATGAAACGACAACAACTATGAAAATTCATCCCGCTTTAATGAATGCCATGAAGCCTAGATTAGATCAATCTATGCAGGTTGGTAATGAGGGAGCAGGCGTGGTTGTTGATGCTGGAGAAAATGCAAAAGAATTAATTGGTAAGACAGTTGGACTTGCTGGTGGAGCTATGTATTCTCAATATAGATGTGTTCCAGCTGCAAGTTGTTTGGTGATGGATGAGGGTACATTACCTTCAGAGGCAGCTTCTTCATTTGTAAATCCCTTAACAGCACTTTCTTTTATAGAAACTATGAAAATGGAAAATCATACAGCTCTTGTGCACACTGCAGCAGCTTCAAACCTTGGTCAAATGCTTGTAAAGATATGTAAGGGCGATGGCATACCTTTAGTTAATATAGTTCGAAAATCGGAGCATGTAGAACTTTTAAAAGATCTTGGAGCCGAATATGTATGCAATATTAGCGATAAAAGTTTTATGGATGATTTAGTTGCAGCAATAGTTGCTACCGGAGCAACTCTTGGTTTTGATGCTACTGGTGGAGGAAATAATGGAGAACTTCCAAGCCAAATATTAGCTGCAATGGAAATAGCAGCCAATAAAAAAGCGAAGGAATATAGTAGATATGGTTCTGATACTTATAAACAGGTTTATATCTATGGCGGTTTAGATCAGTCCCCAACTATTTTAAAAAGATCTTATGGGATGTCATGGGGTCTTGGTGGGTGGTTGCTAACCCCTATGATTGGAAGAATTGGAATGGAAAAGTTTGGCCAGATGAGAATGCGAGTTGCTAAAGAGATTAAAACTACATTTGCTAGCTCGTATGCTAAAGAAATTTCTTTTGAAGAAATGCTTGAACCAGGAATTATTCAATCTTATGCAAAACAAGCAACTGGAGAAAAGTATTTAGTTAATCCACATAAGGAATAAATACTATAATCATTTGATGAGTATAGAGTATCCTGAGTCTTATTTATGCGATATTTTGAATGAGGTCAGAACAATAGCGGTTGTTGGAGCAAGCTCAAAAAAACATAGAGATAGTTATAAGGTGATGCAAAGCCTTATTGAAAATGGCTATAAAGTATTTCCTATCAACCCAAACGAGTCTGGGAAAAATATTCTGAATTTAGAGTGTTTTCCTAGTCTTGATGCAGTCAAAGAAAATATTGATATGGTCGATATTTTTCGTGCAAATGATGCTGTAATGGATATTGCAAAGGATGCTATAAAAATAGGCGCAAAAGTTTTATGGATGCAAGAAGGTATTGTTCATCATGAAGCAGCCAATCTAGCAACAAGTGCTGGATTGAGAGTTGTAATGGATCGTTGTCCTAAAAAAGAACTCATTAAGTAGATTGGACTAGTAAAACAAAATAGCTTTTAATAGATTAGTTATGGATAACGAATCTCAATTACTTATTAAAGAAGCGCCGATAAATAGGATTTTGCGATTGGTGATGAATGATCAGAATAGCAAAAATGCGCTTTCAAATAAGATGATCTCTGCCTTAATGGATGCTATTGCATTTGCTAATGATGATAATTCAATCAAAGTAATAGTTATTGCTTCAAAAGGTAATGTATATAGTGCTGGACATGACCTAAAAGAAATTACTCAAGCTAGGAAAGGTTCAGATAATGGAGACAGCTTTTTTAAAGAGCTTTTTCGTTCATGTTCGGTTTTAATGCAAGCAATAGTTAATTCTTCAAAACCAGTTATAGCTGAGGTTAATGGTGTTGCAACAGCTGCAGGCTGTCAATTAGTAGCTAGTTGCGATTTAGCAATAGCATCAAACAATTCTAAATTTGCAACTCCTGGAGTAAATATCGGTCTTTTTTGTTCTACACCAATGGTTGCTCTTTCAAGAAATGTTCATAAAAAGAATGCAATGGAGATGCTCTTAACCGGGGATATGATTAGTGCACAAAAAGCTAAAGAAATTGGTCTGATTAATAATTATGTTGAAGTTGAAGAGCTAGAATCGACAGTTATGCAGCTAGCACAAAAGATTGCAAGCAAACCATCTTTAACAATAGCTACTGGGAAGAAGGCTTTTTATGAGCAAGCTGATATGACCTTGTCAAAAGCTTATGAATACACATCAGAAGTTATGAAAAATAATCTTCTAAGAGATGATGCTAAAGAAGGCATAAGTGCTTTTGTTGAAAAAAGATCTCCAAACTGGAAAGAAGAATAAAAATGAAAAAAGCTTTGATAACTGGATTCTCTTCTGGAATAGGTCTCGCATATGCAAAACATTTAATAAAAAATGATTGGCATTTAGATTTAGTTTCTCAAGATATTGAAAGATCTGAATTAGCTTTAGAGGCATTAAACTCTTCTAACTGTAGCGCCTATTCATGTGACCTTAGTTCACCAGAAGACCTTGATAGCTTAATGTTAAAAATATCAACGCCTGATTTGATAATTGCTAATGCAGGAATAGGTATAAATGGAAGTGTTGGTAAAAACTCATCAAAAGACATTAAAGATGCAACTTATTTGATGTTTGGGGGAGTTATAAATCTTATTGAATATTTTTTACCTAAAATGAAAGAAAAAGATGCCGGAAGAGTTGTAATAATTTCTAGCATAGGGGCCTTAATACCAATGCCAAAATCTTCAATTTATGCAGCAGTCAAATCAGGAATATATGCTTATGGAAGGTCTTTAAATGAAGAATTAGAAAATACAAACATTTCAGTAACTGTTAGTTTGCCAGGATATGTTAGAACAAATATTCATCAAAGATCTGGCCTAGAACATTTAGTAAGAAAAATACCAAATTGGATGTGGGTTTCAGCTGATAAAGTGGTAACTGAGACCGAAAAAGCTTCTATAAAAGGAAAGTCGCACATTATTCCTGGGTTTTTATATAGAATTACTAGCATCTTCTTTAATCTAAAAATTACAAAAATAATTTGGAAGACATTAAATGCAAGAAAGTAATTTTTTAAATAGTTTTGGTCGGTTAATGACAAGCCTTGAAGGAACTTCATTAACATATAAAGAAAAAGAATTAATTTCAAATAAGCATATTGGTGGAATTATTCTTTTTTCTAAAAATTTTGAATCACAATCACAAATTCATTCATTGTGTTTAGATATTAAATCTGTAAAGCAAAATATTATTATTGCAGTTGATCAAGAGGGCGGCAGAGTTCAAAGATTTAAAAATGAATTTACCCCATTACCTTCAATGCAAGATCTTGGTGATTACGCTATTGAAAAAAATAATTTGGGAATATGTCATGAAATAGGCTGGCTTATGGCTAGCGAGTTAGTTGCTTCTGGCATTGATATAAGCTTTGCTCCAGTATTAGATGTAGATAGGGAAACTAGCAGCATTATTGGGAATAGGGCATTTTCAAATGACCCTAAGTTACTTATCCAATTAGCAGGTAATTTTATCAATGGAATGAATGAGGCTGGTATGCAGGCAACTGGTAAGCATTTCCCTGGACACGGGGGTATATTTGAAGATAGCCATATATCTGAACCTGTTGATTCAAGATCTTATGAACAATTAATAGAGCTAGATTTAAAACCTTTTACAGAACTAAAAGATAATTTAGGCGCTATGATGACAGCGCATATAACTTTTCCAAATATAGATAGCGTTTGTGTGAGTTACTCAAACTTATGGATTAAAGAAATATTAAGAGAAAGATTAGCATTTCATGGGATAGTCTTTAGTGATGACTTATCTATGAAAGGTGCTGGTGATTACTCTATGGGTCAAAAAGCACTTAAATCAATCGAAGCTGGTTGTGACATGGTTTTAGTTTGTAATGATTATGATGGAACAATGGATGTTATTGATGCTTTTGAAAAAAACGATGTCCAGATGTCAGCCAAAATTAAAGATTTAAAGAATTCTGCAGAT
>RGHK01000067.1 GCA_010024215.1 Pseudomonadota bacterium
TCTAGTACCTCACCAGTAACAGCATGAATATGCCAAGTTTGAGTATTGTATGAGGATGGCGCCCATTTGGCTGCGCTAATAATTTCATCTATAAGCTCTTTTGGCACTGGTTTGTCTAAAAAACCTCTGACGCTTTTTCTTGATTCTGCAAACTCTTTAAAATTCATAGTAGATATATTTTTCAAAAATTTTGACATATTTTTTCTGTATTTAATATGCATTTTTTTGTGTATACAATGAGAATAAATGAGCCAAAAGAAAGTTTATAAAATCTTAAGTGTTGATGATTGGGAAAAATCTAAAAAAATAGGGCTTATAAAAACAGCTGTAGATCAACAAGACGGGTTTATTCATTTTTCAAATGCTAATCAATTGGCTGCTAGCCTAGAATTTTATTTCGCAGGTCATGAGGAGGTGGTTCTACTACTTCCCAAGATGAGCAAAATTAAATCAAAATTAAAATATGAGACAGCTGAAGCTAATAGCAAGCGGAAGGGTGTTTTTGCTCATTTATATGCTGATTTAAAAATAGAAGACATCGAAACGTCATGGAAAATTAGAAGAGAAGCCCTTAGATTACCAGAATCAATTCTTTTAGAAGCAGAGTCATCTATTTAATTTCAAGCTAGACTAGTTCAAAAAGTTTGAGTATTCTAAAAATTATGAAACTTAAATTACCCTTTACTAGTCAAAATCTTCATTGGACCACTGTAACCAGTGAGAAGGTTCTTTTAGCAATAATAGGCATAGCAACTTGCATTGCCGCCGCTCAATATTTATTTCAAATGTATGAAGCAAGGGAGATATTATTATCAGATCTATTTTTGCTTTTTATATATGTAGAAATTATAGGCATGGTAGGTGCTTTTTATAGCACAAACAGGATTCCTGTTACCTTGCCAATCATAATTGCCATAACCGCTCTGTGCAGATTGATAATTATGCAAGGAAAAGAGATGGATGCACTCATGTTAATAGGTGAAGCTAGTGCAGTGCTTATTTTGGCCGTTGCTGCTTACATAATGAGTTTAAAAGACAAAGTAAGCCTAGAAAAGAAGAAGGAATTTGCTGAAGATAAAAGCCCGGAAAACTAGAAATGGAAATCTTTGGTTATTTTGTTTTTGCTTGGTTTTTTATTCATTTCATTGAATGTTTTGTTTTTAGAAAACTAATAGCAAAATCTCCAGACGGAAGGTCCAAAGCAATTTTTTACACTATGATGTTCGGCTATTTTTATTTGAAAAAGATTAAGAGTAAGAGCTAAAGTTTTTTTTATGGAAATCCTTAATGGCTGAATCTACCATAGCATCCCTTTCTTTAAGTTCCTGATAAAGATTTACGGAATTAAGGGTTTTGCACCTACTTAAGGCAACATATGTCTGACCTGTAGCAAATGCCCCATCACCAAGATCAATAGAACAACTTTCTAGGGTTAAGCCTTGAGCTTTATGAATAGTAACAGCCCACCCAAGTTTTAAAGGAAATTGTTTAAATGATGAAACAATTTCTTCTTCCATTTCATCGTTGTATTCATCATAAACATATTTAATTTTATTCCATTCTTCTCTTTTAACTTTAAATATTTCTTCTCCAACTTGCACTCTTATAAATTTACCTTTTTTATCAGAGCAGTTAGTAACAACCCCGATTGTTCCATTAACCCACCTACCTTCACTATCATTCTTTATGAACATTACTTTTGCATCTTTTTTAATTCTTAGATTTCTTGGTGCAGGCAAATCATTTTCATTAAGTTCTCCATGCTCTTCTGCTGCTGCAGAAGTTGCTGGGCCATCAATGAGGTTAAGCATTTCATCATTAATTTGTTCAGCCCTATATTTTCTTGTTGTAATTATTAAAGAAGACTCGCTTTCAAAGTCTGGATTGAAGCATTTTCTATTAATGCTACTTATGGTCTCTGTTAGGTCATCACCAAGACGGATATTATTAAGAAGAGAATAAAAATTTTCATCTTCACTTTGTCTAAACGAGTAAGTTAGCTCAAAGAATGCAGGATTTTCTATTTCTTTAAAGCTATTCGAACTAAAAAAGTATACAGATTCATACTTTTCATCAATAAGATTTATTTCGTTATCTTTTACAACAGGAGGTAGTTGGAAAAGATCTCCACAGGCCAATACATGAATACCTCCAAATGGTTTGTTGGAATTTCTGTGAAGCTTAAGTGTTTCTGATATAGCATCTAACATTGGCGCTCTAACCATAGAGATTTCATCAATAATTAATAGTTCTAGATTTTTTAATAATTTTTTAAACCTAGGATCATTTGATTCTTGAATAATAGGGAAAGTATCAAAGCCAATTCTAAATGCAGAGTTAATCGTACTGCCGCCAATATTTAAAGCAGCCACCCCAGTAGGAGCAACCACTATTTTCTTTAAAGTATTTTCTTCTAATACTCTTTCTATAAGAGTTGTTTTTCCTGTACCAGCAGCACCTGTCAAATATATGAACTGTTGATCTTCAGAATCTAGCAAAGCAAGAACTTGATTTAATATTTCATCATAAGTATTTATATTCTGGATATTTTTTAGTTCTGACATATAAATCGAATGAGATTAAAATTAATTTTTTGGCTTTAACATTATTGAGATATAAGATTATATGATACTAAAATAAGTCAAAAAACCATTAAATAAAGCTTCCTTCATATGCAAAGTTGTGTAGTTTGTTCCAGCAAACGTATTAATAAATTTGAAACAAAAGACTTACTTTCATACTGGGCCTGTTCTTCGTGCAAAGCAGTATTTCTAGATGAACAATTTAGAGTTGATGAAAAAGAAGAAAAGGAAAGGTACTTAAATCATGAAAATGATATTAATGATTTGGGATATAGGAAATTCTTATCTAGGTTATCAAACCCTTTAAAAGAAAAGCTCAAACCAGACGCAAAGGGATTAGATTTTGGATGTGGCCCCGGACCAGCGCTTGCTGATATTCTTATGAAAGAGGGTTACCAAGTAGATCTTTATGATCCATTTTTTTATCCAAATAAAGAGATCTTTAATAAAAAATATAACTTTATTACATGCACCGAAACAGCAGAACATTTTTTTAATCCAAAAAAAGAATTTGATGTTGTAAATTCTTTATTACACACAGGCGGATGGTTTGGAGTCATGACATCTTTTTTACCTAACGAACTAAGCTTTGAAGACTGGTATTACAGAAGAGACCCAACTCATGTTGTATTTTATTCACAAAAAACTTTTAAAGTTATAGCCAAACAAAGATCATGGTTATGTGAAATCATTGGCAAAGACGTAGTATTATTTAATAAGAAATAATAAAAAGGGAGCAAAAATGTTTAGTCACGTTATGTTGGGCGCAAATGATATTGAAGAGTCAAAAATATTCTATGATGCGACCTTATCAGTTCTAGGTTCAAGGCCAGGAAAACTATCTTTAAACCATGATGGCCATACTAGATATGTTTATTTCGTTAACAATAAAAATAGCTTTATCATCACGCAACCAATTAATAACAAAGAGGCATATCATGGAAACGGTGCAACTATTGGTTTTAATGCTGCTAGCACTGAGATGGTTGATCAATGGTATGAAGCTGGAAAAAACGTTGGAGCCTTAGATCCAGAACTTTGTGACCCCCCTGGAATTCGAGAAGGAGGAGGCGTACAACTTTATTTGGCATATTTACTTGATCCCTCGGGTAACAAGATATGCGCAATGTATAGGATTCCAAAAGAAATAGGATAAATTTATTTTTCTTTTGATGATAAAACCAGAAGACCCGCAGCAATACCTAAATTTTTAACAAAATTTTGTGTTTCGTGAGCCTGAGAAGGGTCTCCACTGAGATTCCAAAAGTCATGAATAAATATATTAATAAGCATCGTTAACACAAATAATATTAAAGCACTTATTCTTAAGTGCTTATTAATAATAATGAAGACACTTAAAACTATTTGGCAAAAGATTGTTATAGGCAATGCTATCTCAGGCAAAGGAACCCCCTTTGAGGCCATTAATGACAAATAACCTGAGTAATCAATGATTTTGAATATTCCTGGACCAATAAAATACAAAGCAATAAGTACTCTGCCAAGAAGAAATGTTATAGGGTCAATTTTAAATAGATTATTCATTTTTTTATGATAACTTAATTAAATGAGCAAAAGTTTATTAATCATATTTTCAATTTTATTAATTATTATTTCTGTATTTTATGGCCCAAAAGCCATAAGGCTATACAAGCTAGCTAATCTTTATAATGAAGACAAAATAGCCAGCAACTTCATAAATATTGATAAAATTTTTCCAGTTTCTGAAAACATACCTTCTGCAGAAGAGCCGCATGAATTTATTAAGCAAGATTTTAATCTTCCAAGTTCATATTTTTTTGAAGGAGAGAGCAAGGATTTAAATGAAGGACTTGCTCACTTTAAAACCGATGGATTAATAGTTTTGCATGAAGGAAATTTACTTTATGAAAATTATTGGAATGGTAATACCTCTACCAGTAAGCATATTGCATTTTCGGTTACTAAATCCTTTGTTTCTGCTCTTGTAGGTATTGCTCTTGAAGATGGATTAATCGACAGCATAGAAGATCCTGTAACCAAATATTTACCTGACTTTAATGGAACAGGTTACGAGGATGTTTCTATTAAAGACATTTTACAAATGTCCTCAGGTGTTAGATGGAATGAGGATTATGCTGATCCAAAATCTGACATTAACAGATTTGGAAGAACAATGGCCAGAGGATCCTCTTTTAGAGAATTTGCAAAAACTTTAGAGCGAGAAAAAGAACCAGGAACTTTTCATCAATATGTAAGTATTGATACTCAGGTTTTAGGATTTTTGTTAAATGAAGTAACTGGAATGCCTTTAAGAGAATATTTATACGAAAAGATTTGGAATAGGATTGGAATGCAAGATGAAGCATTTTTTGTTGTAGATAATAATGGAGTTGAAATGGCATTGGGCGGACTTAATGCAACTCTGAGAGATTATGCAAAGTTTGGCTTGCTTTATTTAAATAGAGGCACATGGAATGGGAAACAGGTTGTGCCTTCAGCATGGGTTGATGCCTCACATGCAACCGATGCCCCCCATTTACTTCCTGGAGAGCATGAGCTTTCATCATCGCCCTGGGGTTATGGTCTTCAATGGTGGGTCCCAGGTTTTCCAGATACAGATTACACGGCATCGGGGATTTATAACCAGTACATATATGTTGATCCAATTAGAAAAGTAGTGATTGCAAAAACCTCATCTAATCATAGATTTACAGCTGAAAAAGAATATTCGAAGGCTGCACATGTCGCGATATTTAGAGCTATAGCAGAAAGCATTTAGAGATATGAATCGATTGTTGGGTGTTATAAGCACTTTATTAATTTTTGCATGCCAAGAGGCCCAACAAATTAATACCTAT
>RGHK01000068.1 GCA_010024215.1 Pseudomonadota bacterium
TAAAGAGTTAAACGGAAATATCATAGCTGCAGTTGTGTTAATTATGGTCCTTGTTATTGCCAGTATGGGCTTCAGAGTTTCTCTTCTTGTAGGCCTATCGATACCATTTTGTTTTTTATTTACCTACTTGGTTTTCTTTTCGCTTGGAATGGAAATCAATTTTCTTGTGATGATGGGTTTGTTACTGGGTATGGGAATGCTCATTGATGGAGCAATTGTTATAACCGAATATGCTGATAAAAAAATTGGTGAAGGTCTTTCAAGGCTTGAGGGTTATAAAATGGCATCTAAAAGAATGTTCTATCCAATAGTAGCTTCAACTGGAACTACTATGGCTGCTTTTATACCTGTAATGTTATGGCCTGGCTTCACTGGTCAGTTTATGCGCTATCTTCCGATAACAGTATTCACTGTTTTATTAGGATCTTTAATATATTCATTAATAATGATTCCTGTACTGGGCTCATATCTTGGTCAACAGGATTCTGCTTTAAATAAGGATGAAGGCAGAGAATCTATTTTTAAAAAATTGACTGAATTATATGGAAGAAGAATAGCTGAGTTTGTTAAAAATCCAGTTGAAACATGCCTTGCTGTTATCTCGGTGCTTTTGGTAATTGTTATGAGCTACTCATATTTTGGTAAAGGAACAATATATTTTGCTTTGGTTGACCCTGTAGAAGCAAATATTACTATCAAAGCTCGCGGAAATTATTCTGCTTTAGAAACTAAAGAGATTGTTAATCAATGTGAATGCTGCTGCTGATACTGTTGAAGCATATATGAGAAATAACATTGATGGTCTTAAAAATATAACTTCATCAAAGTCTTATCCATCAGTCGAATGGAGTGTTGAGGTTGATAAACAAAAGGCAGCTCAACTTGGTGTCAGCGTGGCTGATGTTGGAGCCTTGGTACAAATGCTCACTAATGGATTTAAGGTTGGAGAATATAGACCCGATGATTCAAGAGACGAAGTTGAAATCAGGGCTAGGTTTCCTCAATCAGACAGAACAATTACTGGAATTCAAAGTTTAAATGTAACCACAGCAAAAGGATTAATTCCAGTGAGTTCTTTCATATCTGTTATTCCTAAGGAAAATAGGCAATCAGTAAATAGAAGAGATGGAAAATTTACTCAACAAATTGGAGCTGCAACTATTGATGAATCTAAAGTTTCTGAAAAAGTAAGTGAAATTGATAATTGGCTTAAAAATGCTGATCTTGGAGATGGAGTTACCTACAAATTTACTGGTATGGCTGAAGAAACAGAAGATGTAAATAATTTTATGATAGCTGCAGGAATAATGGCGGTTTTCATTATGTTATTAATGCTGCTAACTCAATTTAATAGCTTTTATCAGTCATTTATAATTTTAACTTCTGTAACAATTTCATTTGTTGGTGTGCTACTTGGTTTATTAATAACAGGTAAGCCCTTTAGTACAACAATGACTGGTCTATCAATTGTTACTTTAGCTGGAATCGTTGTGAATAATAATATTGTACTAATAGACACGTTTAACAAATTAAGGCAAGAATCGCCTCATATTGAAAATTCTGCTCACATTATTAATGCATGCAAGCAAAGACTGAGGCCAATTTTACTAACATCTTTAACAACTATTTTTGGCCTATTGCCATTAGCGATGGGTGTTAGTTTAGACATTATCTCTCGTGATATTGCTATAGGAAGTCCTATTGTAGATTGGTGGTCCAATCTTGCCGTCTCAATTGTTTTTGGTCTAGCTTTTAGTACCTTTATAACCTTAATTTTGACTCCTGCTGTATTGTCTTTACCACACGCATTAAGAAATGATTTTAAAAAGTTTTTTAAAACAGCTAATTAATAAACTACAATAAGATATGTCTAATGCTGATAAAAAAATTGACTTTGAATCTTCTTTAAAAAAACTAGAATCAATTGTTGCTAAATTAGAAGATGAAAATATCAATTTAGAAGATTCAGTAAAATCATTCGAAGCTGGTATAAATTTAGTTAAAGAATGTCAAAAGCAGCTTGAAGAGGCTGAGCTTAAGGTTAAAGAATTATTGGATGATGGCACCACCGAAGAACTAGATAACTCATAATTATTTAATGTTTCCAGAATACTTATCTGAAGTAAAAACACTTGTTAAAGATAAGATTGCAAAATCAATTGGCAGTACTAATACAATAGAGAAAGCTATGGCTTATTCAGCTCTAGCTGATAGCAAAATGATACGTGCTGGATTGGTATTTGCTTCTGCAGAAACAAATAAATTTATTGCCAAAAGCAGCATTATAACCCTCGCCTCAGCTGTAGAGCTTATGCATACGTATTCTCTTATACACGATGATTTACCATGCATGGATGATGACGATTTAAGAAGAAATCAGCCCTCAAGTCATATAAAGTTTGGTGAAGCAAATGCTGTTCTTGCTGGAGATGCGCTGCAAGCATTGGCATATGAGATTATTGTTGATGATATCGAGCTCTCTTCTGATAATAAAGTTAAAGCTCTTAAATTATTATCTGAAGCATGTGGAAAAAATGGAATGGTCCATGGTCAGTATTTAGATATTGAAAATGAAAATAGTGAGAATATTAATCAAGACAAATTAGATGAAATTCATAATCTAAAAACAGGGAAATTGATTGAGTGCTCTGTTATGCTTGGTCAAATTGCCAACAATCTTAATGATGATTGTTTTAAGAAACTTAAAAACTTTAGTAGCAAAATTGGTCTAGCTTTCCAAGTAACAGATGATATTTTAGATGCAACACAAACTGCAGAAATTCTTGGTAAAACTCAGAACTCTGATCTCAAAAACAATAAATTAACTTACATTAGTTTTCTTGGTTTAGATGGAGCAAATGAAAGAGCGCTCAAATTAACAGAATCAGGTCTTCAGTCTCTTAATACATCTAATATAATCAATAAAGAGAAACTGATTGAATTAGCAGAATTCTTATTGCACAGAAATAATTAATGAAAATCTTTAAAAAAATACCTGAAGAAAGACCGAATACACCGCTATTAGATAAGGTTTCGATTCCAGCAGATTTAAGATCCTTTTCTATATCTGAGCTAGAAATCCTTTCTGATGAATTAAGGGAATTCCTTTTATACTCAGTTGGTAAAAGTGGGGGTCACCTTGGCGGAGGGCTTGGTGTTGTTGAGCTAACAGTTGTTCTTCACTATTTATTCAATACCCCATATGATAATTTGATATGGGATGTTGGGCATCAGGCGTATCCTCACAAAATTCTTACAGGTCGAAAGAATGAAATTGAATCAATTAGACAAAAAGACGGTTTAGCGCCCTTTCCATCCATTCATGAAAGTGAATATGACGCTTTTGGAGTTGGTCATTCAAGCACATCTATAAGTGCTATCTTAGGAATGGCTGAAGGATCAAAAAATGAATCATCAAATAAAAAACATGTTGCTGTAATTGGGGATGGCGCAATGACTGCTGGGATAGCTTTTGAGGCACTAAGTCATGCAGGTCATTTAAAACCCAATCTACTTGTTATTTTAAATGATAACGACATGTCAATCTCAGAAAATATTGGGGGACTCTCTAATTATTTTTCTAGAATATGGGCATCAAAAATTTATAAAGGCATTAAAAAAAGCGGAGCAAGCGTTCTCAAGCCTCTACCGCAAGCATATCATTTGGCTAGAAAAGTTGAAACTCAAATGAAAGCAATGGTTGCACCAGGAACAATTTTTGAGGAATTGGGCTTTAATTACGTTGGCCCAATAGATGGGCACAATATTAAAGAGCTTAATGATGTGATCAGCAATCTTAAGGATTTTGATGGTCCACAATTCCTTCATGTTATTACTAAAAAAGGTGCTGGGCTTGATGCTGCAGAATCAGATAGAATTGGATTCCATGCTATAGGAAAAATAAATAGCCTTAAATCAAACAAACCATCATCTCCAAAATATCAAGATATATTTGGTGATTGGATTGTTGATATGGCAAAAGAAGATAATAATCTAATTGCGATAACTCCTGCTATGAGAGAGGGTTCTGGCCTCGTAAGATTTAGCAAAGAATTTCCTGAAAGGTATTATGATGTAGCGATTGCAGAACAACATGCCGTAACCTTTGCAGCAGGCCTTGCAACTGAAAATAAAAAACCTATTGTTGCTATATATTCAACATTTCTTCAAAGGGCTTATGATCAATTTATACATGATGTTGCAGTACAAAATTTAGATGTAACTTTTGCTCTTGATAGGGCCGGGTTGGTTGGCGAAGATGGTCCAACTCATTCTGGAAATTACGACATTGCGTATCTTAGATGCATTCCAAATGTGATTCTTATGACTCCATCAGATGAAAATGAAACAAGATTACTTTTGACTTCAGCATATAAATATAAAGGTCCTGCAGCAGTAAGATATCCAAGAGGAACTGGTCCAAATTCACTAATTGATGCTAAATTAAAATCAGTTGAAATTGGAAAAGCTAGAGTCATAAACGAAACAGATTCAAAAATTATTTTCTTAAATTTTGGAGCTTTATTAGATCAAGCCATAGAAGTATCAAAAATATTAGGCTTAACGTTGATAGACATGCGTTTTGTTAAACCCCTAGATGAAGAGATGCTCAAAAAATATCTTAAAAATGCTCAGGGTTATGTGTCTCTAGAAGACGGTTCAGTTTATGGAGGTGCGGGAAGTGCAGTTCAGGAATTCTGTTCAAATAACCAAATCAATATTAAATCAAAACTATTTGGAATACCTGATAGATTTATAGAACATGCATCTAGGGAAGAAATGTTAGAAGATTCTGGCTTGTTGGCTAAACAAATATTAGATTCATTAAAAGAGTGGATATAATTGCAGCAAATATACCCGCTACGACATCATCCAGAACTATGCCCATGCCACCTTTCAAGTTCTGATCTATATATGAAATTGGAAATGGCTTTAAGATATCGAATAATCTAAAAAAGATAAAAGCAAGAACAACATATAAAACTCTTTGATTTTGTGTAGATAAATATATAGCAGGATAGGCAGCTATCCACATACCTACCAGTTCATCTATTACAATTGCTTTATGATCTTTTTCAATTAGATCTTTGGATATTTTATCGCAGAGCCAAATCGCATAAAAAGTTATTCCAAGAATAATCCATTCCATGTTTATGTAATGTGAAAAAATTACAAACAAAACCAAAGACACCAATGATCCAAATGTGCCAGGTGCATATTTAGCATTACCAACACCTCCAAGAGTTGCAATTAAATGCGATGGATTATTTAAATTTGGAAAATTACTCATTTAAAATGCTTATAGCCGTTAATTTCAACATCATACCCTTTTTCAGAAATAAAATTTATTGATTTATCCTCAGTTATTTTTCCAATTCTATAAAAATTCTCTTCTAAATC
>RGHK01000069.1 GCA_010024215.1 Pseudomonadota bacterium
TTCAAATTGTGGGCAAGAATTTGAACTAATACAGAAGTTTAGTGATAAACCTAAAACTAAATGTCCAAATTGCGAACAAGATACTCTTAGTAAGCTTGTATCAGCACCATCTTTTAGATTAAAAGGTGGAGGATGGTATGAAACGGATTTTAAAACAGGTAAAAAAAAGAATTTGGTATCAAATGATAAAGAATCAGCTAATAAATCTGTACAAAATGCACCAACTGACTCCAAGAATGTGACCAAACAAGATAAGATTAGTAAATAATTATAGGGAAATATTATGAGATCTCACTATTGTGGAGAAATAACTTCAAAAAATCTAAATGAAGAGATAACTATCTGTGGTTGGATTCACAAAAGACGTGACCATGGTGGGGTTATTTTTCTAGATGTAAGAGATATTAAAGGTATTTGTCAGGCTGTAATTAACCCAGACAACTCTGAATCTTTTGCAATTGCTGAAAGTTTAAGAAATGAATATGTTGTTCAAATAACTGGAGTGGTCAAGGCAAGACTAGAAGGAACAATAAATAAAAATATGACAACTGGTGAAGTAGAGCTTGAAAGCAAAGATATTAAAATTCTGAGCAAAGCTGAAACTCCTGTATTTCCATTAGATGATTATCAGGATGTCAATGAAGATGTTCGCTTAAAAAATAGAGTCTTAGATTTAAGAAGACCAGAGATGAATCATAGGATTGTTACCAGATCCAAAATAACTTCAATGATACGTAATTATTTAGATGACAATGATTTTAACGAAATAGAAACTCCTATTCTTACAAGAGCTACTCCTGAAGGAGCTAGGGATTATATTTTACCTAGTAGAGTGCAACCAGGAAATTTCTTTGCATTACCCCAATCTCCTCAGCTTTTTAAACAACTATTAATGATGGGTGGATTAGATAAGTACTATCAAATTGCTAGATGTTTTAGAGATGAAGACCTTAGAGCTGATCGTCAACCAGAATTTACTCAAATAGATATCGAAGCATCTTTTATTGATCAAAATTATATTATGGAAGTTGGCGAGGGTATGGTTAAAGGTCTTGTTGAGGAATTTTGTAACGATAAGCTAGAAGATTTTGCAGTTTTGGATTGGCATGACTCTATGAGAGATTATGGTTGCGATAAACCAGATCTTAGAATTCCTCTAAAACTTGTTGAAATTTCAGATTTAGTAAAAGACGAAGAGTTTAAGGTGTTCGCTGAGCCCGCAAAAGATAAAAATTCTAGAGTCGTAGTATTGAAAATTCCTGGAGGAAATTCACTATCAAGAGGTCAAATTGATGACTACACTAAATTTGTTTCAAAATTGGGAGCAAAAGGTCTCGCTTATATTAAGGTTAATGACAAAAGTGATCTAGAAAATGGTCTTCAATCGCCAATATTAAAATTTTTAAAGTCAGAAACAATTTCAGCATTAATTAACGATTTAGAACTTGAAAACGATGACCTGTTATTTTTTGGTGCTGGCAAAAAAAATGTTGTTAATTTGAGCATGAGTAGCTTAATTAAAAAGATAGGGGAAGACCTATCTTTATATACATCTAAATGGGCTCCATGTTGGGTTGTAAACTTTCCTATGTTTGAAAAAAATAGTGATGGTAATTTAACCTCTCTTCATCATCCATTCACGTTACCAAATTGCTCAATTGATGAGTTAAAAAATGCTCCTGAAGATGCTATTGCATTCGCATATGATATTGTCCTGAACGGTTATGAGATCGGAGGCGGTTCTTTAAGAGTATTTGATGCTGATATGCAAAGTGCAATATTTGATATATTACAAATAAGTAAAGAAGAGGCTGAAAGTAAATTTGGCTTTTTAATAAAAGCTTTATCATCAGGCTGCCCACCTCATGGCGGCATTGCGTTTGGCCTTGATAGGTTAGTAATGTTAATAACTGACACAAGTAATATAAGAGATGTTATTGCATTCCCAAAAACACAAAGCGCAACCTGTTTACTAACTAATGCACCAAGCAAGGTAGATCAATCACAATTAGATGAACTAAAAATTATTAGTACTCACAAGGAAGATTAGATATATGGCTGGACATTCCAAATGGGCAAATATTAAGCACAGAAAAGCTAGGCAAGATGCTTCTAGAGGAAAAGTTTGGACCAAAGTAATAAGAGAAATTACTGTTGCAGCAAAAGGAGGGCCAGAACCAGATGATAACCCTAGGTTGAGACTAGCCTTAGAAAAGGCTAATGCAGCAAATATGCCTAAAGATACTATCAAAAGAGCTATAGAAAAAGGCTCTGGTACTGGTGAAACTGGCGCGCTTGAGGAAATAGTTTTGGAAGGATATGGGCCTGGAGGTGTAGCCATCTTAGTAGAAGCCATGTCTGATAATAGAAATAGAACCGTTTCAGATGTTAGGCATGCATTTTCAAAGTTTGGCGGTAATTTAGGTACGGATGGATCAGTTTCTTATTTATTTAATAAAATTGGCATCATTCATGTATCCAAAGATTATTCAGAGGAAGATATATTAGAGGTAGCATTAGATGCTGGAGCTGATGATTTAGTAGATGAGGGTGAATATTTCGAAATCATTACTTCCAACACAGAGCTTTCAAATGTTTTAGAGGCCCTTAAAAATAGTAATATTGAAAAGACAAATGCAGAATTAACCCTAAGAGCAGAAACTTCAGTCTCTCTAGATCAAGAAACGTCAGAAAAAGTATTAAAAATTATGGACTTTATGGATGAATTAGATGATGTTCAAGAAGTGCATACAAATGCTGAATTTCCAGAAAACTTTGAGGCTGAAGAATAAAAATTGTCTATTAATTCAAGAAATAAAGGTGCTACTTTTGAAAGACAAATAGCTAACGCCTTAATAAATGATTTGAATTTAAAAAATCCTGTAAAAAGAATTCTAGAACAAACCAGAACAAAAGAGTTGCCCGACTTAATGTTAGGAAATTGGTGCATCGAGTGCAAAGCCTATGGCAGTGGAGCTGAACCAAGGCCAGATTGGTGGGATCAAGTTCTATCATCTTCTCAAGGTGAAAATCAAAAGCCTGCTCTTGTTTATAAATTTAATAACAGGCCAATCAAAGTTCGTGTTCTAGCTTCATGCATAAATAATAAAATTAAGAATAATTTAATTACAGTAGATTTACTTTGGCCTGATTTTATTGAAATAATTCTTGAGTTATTTCAAGAGGATATCGAGTTGCATGAGCAAAACTTTCAAGCATAAAGATTTTGAATTAACCATATATGTTGAAGATACTGATTTTCAAGGGTTTGTATATCATGCCAATTATATTAAATACTTCGAAAGAGCTAGGTCTGATTTTCTAACTAAAAATTCTATATCTCAGGAAGAGCTTAAAAAATCTAACTTAGTATTTGTAATTAAAAGAATACAAATTGATTACTTAAATCCTGCAAAGCTTGGTGAAAATTTATTAGTTCAAACAAAAGTAGATAAAAAATCTAAAGTTAGAATGCTGTTTCATCAAAGTATAAAAAGTATTGATACCGATATACAAATATGTGAAGGTATTGTTGAAGTATGTTTAATTGATATAGAAACAAAAACACCAAAACCTTTTCCTAATGATTTATTATTAATTTTTGATAGTGGTGAAGTAAATGAATGATATCTCTGTGTTAAATCTCTTCTTAGAAGCTGGTTTGGTTGTAAAGTCTGTGATGGTAATACTATTAATCGCATCTTTATTAACATGGATAGTTATAGTAGAAAGATACAATTTTTATAAAAAGATTAAATTAATTAATGACAGTTTTCTTGAGAGATTCTGGAGTGGAGAAGACTTAAATGTTCTATATGATGAAATTAAGGATGAATCATTGCCTTTATTTGGTGCCCTTGGAGTTTTTAAAAGTGCTTTTAAAGAATTTAACCAAATTAGCACAAATTCTGAGATAACAGAGCTTGATTTAGAAGGTATTAATAGATGCATGAGAGTTGCAATAGCCTCTGATGAAGAAGAAATGAACAAACATCTTCCTTTTTTAGCAAATGTTGGATCTGTGAGTCCATATATTGGACTTTTGGGAACTGTTTGGGGGATTATGACATCTTTCCAGGGACTATCAGATGCTACTCAAGCAACTATTAATGCAGTTGCACCTGGTATTTCAGAGGCTTTGGTTGCAACAGCCATGGGTCTTTTTGCTGCTATTCCAGCTGTTATTGCTTTTAATAAATACACATCAGAGCTTGAGACAATGAGTCAGTCAACTCTAATTTTTTCTGAAGAGCTTGCTAGTATTTTTTATAAGCAGTCTTTAAAAAAATAGATGATTTACAGGCTAGGTAAAAAAAAGGAACTTAAAGCTGAAATAAATGTAGTCCCATACATAGATGTGATGCTTGTATTGCTTATTATATTTATGGTTCTTTCTCCTTTATTGATTCAAGGCATAGAGGTAAATCTTCCAAATACAGATACAACAAAAATGTCTGTACAAAATGAACCGTTAGTCATCTCTATAGATAATAAAGGAAATTACTTTATCAATGTTGGAGATGAGTCGCTTCCAATAGATATCGAAGAATTAAAAAGAAAATCTAAAATCATCTTCGAAGCTAACCCAGAAATAGAAATAGTTTTTCAAAGTGACAAAGATGTAATTTTTGATAGTGTTGCTAAAGCAATGGCTGCTGTTCAAAGTGTTGGAATTACAAAAATTGGCATTGTGACCACAGGCTATGCAGACTAGATCAAACTACCTAATAGCAGCTTTTGTATCTTTTATGATTCATGCATCTATTATTCTGTATTTGACAGATTTTTTTTATTTTGAAAAGCAAAAAAGACCAGTGCTTAGTAAGCCAGTAAATGTTGAGTTATTATTTGAAACTGAGATAAAAAAATCTCCAAAACCAAAATTTGAGCAAAATATAAGCTCCAATCCTATTCCTGAAAATGTAATCAAAGAGGAGAATAAAATTGAGCTAAGCTCATTAATTCAAGATACTAATATCTTAAATTTAATTCAAGAAGATCAAGCCATTCAAAGTCAGTCTGAAGATACTTTAATTAATGAATTTAGCAATCTTATTATTCAATCAATTCAGTCTGCATGGATAAAGCCACAAAATATTCAAGACGGCTTAATATGCGATATTAGAATGACCATAAACAAAAATGGAAGAGTGGTAAAGATTGATTTGGTGAAAAGCAGTGGGAATATAAGGTTTGATAATTCTGCCTTAAAAGCTATATCAAGGGTTGAAACCTTTTCTTTTTTTAATAGAATTCCTTTCAATATTTATCAGAGTGATTTTAAAAATATTTTAATAACTTTTATGACCACCTACCTGATAAGATATGTATGCACATAAAACGAGTTGATGAGCTTAAAGAACAATTTAAA
>RGHK01000070.1 GCA_010024215.1 Pseudomonadota bacterium
AAATATGATTAAGTATTGGTTTAGCGATTCTGGTTATGCAAATTTATTTAGTGAATTAGATTATGAATCTTAATAGATATAAGGAAGCTTTAGTAAAGCCATTAATTGATGAGAATCCAATAACTCTTCAAATTTTAGGTATATGTTCAGCCTTAGCTGTTACAAATAATTTAACAGTAACTTTGGTAATGTGTGTAGCTTTAACAAGTGTATGTGCATTCTCAAATTTATTTATATCATTAATAAGAAATCATATTCCAAGTAGCATTAGAATTATTGTTCAAATGACTATCATCGCATCACTAGTTATTGTCGTTGATGAGTTATTAAAGGCTTATGATTATGAAACAAGTAAAAAGCTTTCAGTTTTCGTAGGACTTATAATTACTAATTGTATTGTTATGGGAAGAGCAGAGGCTTTTGCCATGAAAGAGAAACCATTATTAAGCTTCTTTGATGGTCTTGGAAACGGTTTAGGCTATAGCGTAATTTTAATTGGTGTTGCCTCTATTAGAGAGTTGTTTGGAGCTGGAACTCTTATGGGTTTTGAAATACTTCCCCTAGTTTCTAATGGTGGCTGGTATATGGCTAATAATTTGCTTTTATTGCCACCTAGCTCATTTATTATTATTGGTTTATTTATATGGGCAATTAGATCTTACAAGCCGGCTCAAGTAGAGGAAGATGATTTTGCACTATCAAAACATAGAACTAATCAAGATTTAACTAAAAGAGAATTAAATGTTTGAACATTATTTAAATATATTTATTACAACAGTATTTATCGAAAATATTGCTTTATCTGTATTCCTTGGTATGTGTACATTTTTAGCTATATCAAAAAAAATTGATGCTGCTATAGGTCTCGGTATTGCTGTAATAGTAGTTTGTTTAATAACTGTACCTTTAAATAATCTAATTTTTAATTATGTTTTAAGAGATGGAGCCTTAGCATGGGCGGGTCTTCCAGATACAAATCTAGAATTTGTAGAACTAATAAGTTATATCGGGGTTATTGCTGCAGCAGTTCAGATATTAGAGATGTTTTTAGATAAATATGTACCAGCTTTATATAATGCATTGGGTGTATTTTTACCACTGATAACTGTCAATTGCGCTATTCTTGGCGCCTCATTATTTATGGTAGAAAAAGATCTTCTGTTTGGTGAAAGCGTTGTTTACGGTCTCGGAGCAGGTTTTGGCTGGGCAATGGCAATAGTTATACTTGCTGGAATTAGAGAAAAACTTAAATATTCAGATATTCCAGAAGGATTAAAAGGTCTTGGTGCCACTTTTATTATAGTAGGATTAATGAGTTTTGGATTCATGTCATTTGGAGGTATATCTCTGTAATTAGAGAAATAAATTATGCAAATTGATTTAATACTTGGAGTTTTAGCTTTTTCAGGGATAGTTTTAACCTTAGTGATTGTAATTATTGGAGCTAGATCAAAATTAGTTTCTACAGGTGATGTTTCAATTGAAATCAATGGTGATTCTGCAAATCCATTAGTTGTTCCTGCTGGGTCTAAATTACTTCAAACTCTTGCTGAAAATAAAATATTTCTATCATCTGCATGCGGTGGTGGCGGAACATGTAGTCAATGTAAATGTGTTGTTTTAGATGGTGGTGGATCAATACTACCAACAGAAGAATCTCATTTTAACTCACGTGAAAGAAACGATGGTTGGAGACTTTCTTGTCAGGTTCCTGTAAAGAGTGATATGAAGATTGAAGTACCAGAAGAAATATTTGGTGTTAAAGAGTGGGAATGTGAAGTTATATCTAATGAGAATGTAGCTACTTTTATAAAAGAATTAGTCCTAAAATTACCTGAAGGTGAGAATGTAGATTTTAGAGCTGGAGGTTATGTCCAACTTGAAGCACCAGCATATGAAATCGACTACAAATCTTTTGATATTCAAGAAGAATATCATAGTGATTGGGATAAATTTAAGATTTGGGATAATAAATCTATAAATACTGAACCAGTAATTAGAGCTTATTCTATGGCTAATTATCCTGAAGAAAAGGGTATTATTAAATTCAATATAAGAATAGCATCTCCACCTCCTGGTACAGACTTTCCTCCAGGAATAATGTCTTCTTGGACATTCAATCTAAAACCGGGTGATAAAGTTAAAGTTTTTGGTCCTTTTGGTGAGTTTTTTGCTAAAGAAACTAATAACGAAATGGTTTTTGTAGGTGGCGGGGCAGGTATGGCACCAATGCGCTCACATATATTTGACCAATTACTTAGAATAAATACAGATAGAAAAATTACTTTTTGGTATGGAGCAAGAAGCTTAAAAGAAATGTTCTATGTTGATGAATTTAATGAACTAGCTAAAAAATACGATAATTTTGAATGGCATGTTGCATTATCAGATCCACAACCTGAAGATGATTGGGATGGTGATACTGGATTTATTCATAATGTTCTATATGAAAATTATCTAAAACATCATGAAGCACCAGAGGATTGTGAGTATTATATGTGTGGTCCTCCGATGATGAATAAGGCTGTAATCGATCTTCTTACAAATATTGGCGTTGAGCCTGAAAATATTGCCTTAGATGATTTCGGTGGTTAATTTAGCTTGATTTCAAGAAAACTTTTTTCTAAGTTACTTGCATTAATAGTTGGCTGTATATGCATCTATATTGCTTATTCTTCTAATAAGAGCACAACTTATACTATTAATGGTTCTGCTTATGGTACTTATTGGTCAGTAACATCAACAGAATTTATTGCAGATCATCACGAAAAAAATATCCAAAAAATTATAACTAATGTTGATATGGTTGCATCAAATTATAAAGCTAATTCTGAAGTGGCTATACTAAATCAAAAACCAATAAATACACCTATTACAATTAGTTCTGATTTATATAATATTTTAGATATTGCTAAAAATATTCATAGCTTATCTGACGGTTCTTATGATATTACATTAGGTAAAATTTCAAGTGAGCTTGGATTTTCACCTTCATTTAATAAAGATTTAACTCAAAACCAATTTTCTAACTATACACTTTTAAATAAAGATGAATTAATTGTTATTAAGTCATCAAATAATTGGTTTGACCTATCATCAATTGCAAAGGGATATGCCGTCCAGCTAATACATAATTATTTAGTATCAAATAATTTATCTAATCACCTTATAGATATAGGCGGCGAGTTAATAATTAACGGAACCAATAACAATCAACCATGGAAAGTAGGAATTCAAAATCCAGCTGCTTTATCTGATGATGCAATTTATGTTGTACAAAATAAGAATAATTTTTTAGCTATTGCAACTTCAGGTGAATATAGAAATTATAAAATTGGTTTAGACAATATAAAAATAACCCATACTATAAATCCAAAAACATTAACATCAATAAAATCTAAAGCGTTATCTGTAACAGTTGTTCATAAGAATTCAGCTACTTATGCGGATGCTCTTGCAACAGCATTTAATGTAATAGGTTATCCAGAGTCCATCGAATATGCTAATAAAAATAATATAGCTTTAATGTTGGTTGTTGAGATAGATAATGAATTTAAATTAATGTTTTCTGATGAGTGGTATAATCTTGGCCTATGAGTACATTTATAGCAGCATTTATTGTGATTTTAGTTGCATTCTCCGCGCTTGCAATTGGACTAATTATTAGAAACAAACCAATAGAAGGTTCATGTGGTGGAGTAATGACATCCGAAGATGGCACATGTTCTATATGTGGAAAAACTGAGATTAATTCTTGTACTAAAACTGATTCATAGTATTGTCTTTACCAGCTGCCTTAAGTGCAGCTTCACCAGCAAAGTATTCCTTATGATCATCTCCCATATCAGAACCAGACATATTTTGATGTTTTACACATGCAATACCTTCTCTTATTTCTTTTCTTTGAACGTTAGCCACGTAACCTAACATACCTTGATCTCCAAAATATTCCTTAGCTAAGTTATCAGTTGATAATGCAGCAGTATGATAAGTTGGAAGGGTAATTAAATGATGAAAAATTCCAGCTTCTCTAGCAGCGTCAGCTTGGAATGTTCTTATCTTATTGTCAGCCTCAACTGCTAATTCAGTTTCATCATAGGAAATATTCATTAAATCAGATCTGTCATATGTTGACATATCTTTTCCATCGGCTTCCATTGCATCAAAAACCTGTTGTCTAAAATTAAGTGTCCAGTTAAATGATGGGCTATTGTTATAAACTAATTTTGCATTTGGTATGACTTTTCTAATTTCTTTCATCATTCCACCAATTTGACCAATATGCGGTTTTTCAGTTTCAATCCATATTAGATCAGCTCCATTTTGTAAGCTGGTAATTGAATCTAAAATACATCTAGCTTCACCAGTTCCTTTTTTAAATTGATAAAGATTACTAGGTAATCTTTTTGGACGTACCAACTTTCCATCTTGGTTTATCATTACATCACCATGTTTCATGCTATCTGCATCTACTTCTTCAACGTCTAAAAATGAATTGTATTGATCACCTAGATCTCCTTTTTCATTTGTAATAGCAATTTGTTTAGTAAGACCAGCACCCAGTGAATCAGTTCTAGCAACAATTATTCCGTCATCTACACCTAACTCAAGAAAAGCATATCTAACAGCATTTATCTTTGCCAAAAAATCAGCGTGTGGAACTGTTACCTTACCGTCTTGATGTCCACATTGTTTTTCATCAGAAACCTGATTTTCTATTTGAATAGCACATGCACCTGCCTCAATCATTTGTTTAGCCATCAAGTATGTAGCTTCTTCGTTTCCAAATCCTGCATCGATGTCAGCAATTATTGGAACAATATGTGTTTCAAAATTATCAATTTGTTCTTGTATGGCAGGTTTATCTGAATCATCTGTATTATCTAATTTTCTGTATAAGTCTCCTAATTCTCTTGCATCAGCCTGTCTTAGGAATGTGTATAACTCTTCGATTAGATTCGCAACTGTAGTTTTTTCATGCATTGATTGATCAGGCAGAGGACCAAAATCTGATCTCAGTGCTGCTATCATCCAGCCTGATAGATATAAATATTTTTTATCAGTTGTTTTAAAATGTTTTTTTATTGAAATCAGCTTTTGTTGGCCAATAAAACCATGCCAGCAACCAAGAGACTGTGTATATCTTGATGAATCTTTATCATACTCTTCCATATCTTTACGCATAATAGAAGCTGTATATTTTGCGATATCTAAACCTGTCTTAAAACGGTTTTGTTTTCGCATTCTTGTTACATATTCTGGGTTTATGGAACTCCAATCGGGTGAAGACATGGCATCTATATCCATAACATTATTTTTTATTTTTTCGTGTTTAGACATGGTATTTCCCTATTACCTTTTAAATCATGT
>RGHK01000008.1 GCA_010024215.1 Pseudomonadota bacterium
AATAAGAGCGAGCTTCAATCTAAATTGAGAAGCCTGTCGATAAGATTAGATAGGCTTGAAGCTATGAATAATTTATGAACTTCCTAATATTAATAAGTCAAAGTCTAAAGATGTTTCTTTTGGGCATAAGACATGGTTTATTAAGAAACCCAACTGGAAAAAAATTAGCAAAATACCTTGAGTCTTTGGGACCAATATTTATTAAATTTGGGCAACTGCTATCAACTAGAACCGATATTCTTGATTTAGAGACCGCGAAAGACTTAGAGGGTCTAACAGACAGCTGCAAGCCATTTTCTCCAGTGGTGTTAAAAAAAATTGTTGAAAAAGAACTGGGTAAATCAATTGAAGAAATGTTTGATGATTTTGATGAAACTCCTCTAGCCGCTGCCTCTCTTGCCCAGGTACATTCTGCTAAACTTAAAAATGGTAAAAGTATTGTAATAAAGGTTTTAAGGCCTAATATTGAAAAAGAAGTTAGAAAGAATTTAAGACTTTTAAAAGCTGCTGCAAAAGTTTTTACTTATACATATTCAGAAAGCCACAGAATAAAACCAGAAGAAATAGTCAGAGATTATGAAAGTACTATTCTTCGCGAACTAGATCTGAGATTAGAAGCAGCAAATACAAATCTTACTAGAAAAAATTTTTCTAATTCAGAGGAGTTATACATACCAGAAGTTTTTTGGGATATGACGACAAGCAAGGTTATGGTTTTAGAAAGAATTGATGGCATACCTTGTACCGATATTAAAACAATTGAAGAATACGGTATTGATAAAAAACGTCTTGCTGAAAATGGCGTGTTGATTTTTTTAAATCAAGTTTTTCGTGATAATTTCTTTCATGCCGATATGCATCCGGGTAATATTTTTGTCTCAAAAATCAATCCTAAGATGCCTGGATATATAGCCATAGACTGTGCTATATCTGGATCTCTATCAAATGATGAGAGATATATTCTTGCAAGAATGCTTCAATCAGTTATAAAGCAAAATTATAAATCTCTAGCACAACTCTTTGTGAGCTCAGAATGGGTTAAACCAGACTCAAATATTATTGAATTAGAAAATACTCTAAGGGCTTGTTGTGAACCTATTTTTGAAAAGCCTTTATCAGAAATAGAATTTGGCAAGTTGCTTTTATATCTTTTTCAAAGCACAAGACCTTTTGGTTTATCTCTTCAACCATCCCTGGTCTTACTCCAAAAAACGTTAATACATATTGAAGGTATGGGAAGACAAATATATCCAAAATTAGATTTTTGGGGCATTGCAGAACCATATCTTGATACCTGGCTCAAAGAACAATTTAGCCCATTAAAGCTTAAAAACTTCATTGTCGAAAATAAAGATGAGTTAATGCTAAAAGCATCTGAGATGCCTGGTTTCATATATGAGGCTCTTGATGATATTAGAGGCTACTCAAAAAACAAAAAATCATATGAAGAAAAAATTTATAAAATGGAAGTGGAGCTTCAAAAACAAAAATACATAATAAGATTTTTTGGAATAGGTATAATATTAGTATGCGGTATTCTTTTAATCCTAGTATAGGAGATTAATATGGGCTTTGGTGGAATTAGTATTTGGCAGCTGTTGATAATATTGGCTGTTGTTCTTTTAATCTTTGGAAGTGGTAAATTGAAATCTTTAGGATCTGATCTTGGTGCAGGTTTAAAAGGTTTTAAGAAAGCCGTGCAAGAAGATGAAAAAGAAGAAGATAAACAAGACTAACAATTGCTTCAAATTGGTTTCCTAGAAATTGCGTTAATCCTAATTATAGGATTGCTAGTTATTGGTCCAAAAAGACTACCTGAGGTTGTAAAAACTTGGTTAAAGTTTTACAAAAAAATTCAAAATCAGTTTACTGAATTCAAAAAAAACTTTGAAGAGGATATCGGAGCAGAAGAAATTAAAAAAGATGTATTTAATGAAATGCGAATGGAGGAATTAGATGGCCTTGAGAAGCAAAATAAAGACAGCTAAAGATTCAATTTCATCTCATCTTTTGGAGTTGCGTTCAAGATTAATAAGGGTTCTTATTTGCCTTGGTGTATTCACAATAATAGGGCTGCCCTTTGCCTCGGAAATATACACTTTTGTAGCAACACCATTAATATCTATTTTGCCAGAAGGTAGCTCAATGATAGCAACTGGGGTTAGCACTCCTTTTATGACTCCAATTAAGCTTACTTTATTTGTTGCCTTACTTATGACTATGCCGTATTTCTTTTATCAAATTTGGATGTTTGCAGCTCCAGGATTGTATCTAAAAGAAAAATCCTTTTTATTACCACTAATGATCACCAGTATTTGTCTCTTTGTTACTGGGATAGCTTTTGCTTACTATATAGTTTGCCCAATCATATTTAGTTTTTTTATTAAAGCTGCTCCTGAATCTATATTGGTGATGACTGATATAAGTCAATATTTAAATTTTATGCTCAGTCTTACTCTTGCCTTTGGTATTGTTTTTGAGATGCCTGTTGCTACATATCTGCTTATTAAATCAGGGGTTGTAAAAAAGGATAGTCTAATCAAGGCTAGACCTTACTTGGTAGTCATGTTTTTTATTATAGGAATGCTGTTAACGCCTCCAGATGTTTTTTCTCAATTGTTTCTAGCAATACCTATGTGGCTTCTCTTTGAGTTAGGTCTGTTAATATCAAGTGATAAAAAATAGTGGACACTAAACAAACAAATTCATCTTTTCATAGAGATGGCTTTTTGTATCTTGAAAATTTCTTTGATGAGGAGCTAATGAATCTTTATCAAAATAAAATCTTAGAGCATTTTGCTCAAGATTCTGAGTACAAACATGACACTGACTTTATAGAAAAATCAAATACTGATGTAATCCCTTGGTTTCCTCAAATTGATGGAGAAAAAATATTTGATGTTGTTGAAAATGATGAAAGACTTAAAAATCTAACTGAATCTATTCTTGGTCCAAAATGGAGATCTCTTTATAGCATGGTCATGTTCTCAAATAAATCTTCAAACGGACAAGCATGGCATCAAGACTGTAATCCTTCTAATAGTTATGTTTTTAATCTCAATAGATTGGTTTATACCATGGATATAGATGAATCTTCTGGGGGAGAGGTTGTAGTTATTCCTGGCTCTCATAAAAAAGGAATGATTCCAGCAATATCTGAATGTGAAGATCTTGAGGGTGGTATTACAATAAATCCAAAGAAGGGTTCCTTGCTTATGCTGCACGGTCATGTTTGGCATAAGGTACTGCCAATTAATAACAGTATAAGGGTTTCAACAAATTATAGATGTGTGCCAAATGGAGTACCAGATAATGTTACAGACATATGCGTCTACAGAAATATGTTATATAAATTTTCAGATGAAAAAGTTATAGAGGAAAGTTCATAAATTCATCTTTTCTGTCTAGTAGTGTTTTTGTAATAATGAGATTTTCAATTCTAGGATTAACTAATTCGAGTTTATGAAGTGATTCTAAACCTATACCTGTTGCCTTAACTCCATTATCTAATGCGGCATCAGAAACTATTTTCATTAGTCCAACATTACCACCACCAAAAACAATATTTATTCCCTTGCTAGCAAGCAATTCTCCAATTTCTTTAGCATCTTGGGCGTATCTTGGATTATTGCCTTCATGTGCTCCACAAAAAACTGATATATTTTTCATATTAAATTATGTTTTGAAATTAAATGTTACTGGGCCATTGTTGATCAACGAGATATTCATTGAAGCTCCAAACTCTCCCTCTTTTACCTTTGTATGAATATTTTTAAAAGTAGTCACGAACTCATCATACAGGATTTTTGCATTATCTGGGTTTGCTGCTTTATGAAATGATGGCTTCCTGCCTTTAGTTGTTATTGCAGCCAATGTGAATTGGCTTATTATTAATACTTCTTCGTTTGACTCTTTTATAGAGGCTGATATTGCACCTTTTGGTCCATCTAAAATTCTAAAGTTAAATATTTTATCTGCCATGTCTTTAACAGATTTGGTTGTATCTCCATCTTCAATGCATGCAAAAATTAATAAGCCATTTTTTATAGAAGAAATTTCTCTGTTCTCAACGTAAACAGAAGATTCTATGACTCTTTGAACTGTAGCAAGCAAGCTTTATACGTCTTCTAATTCTTGGTCCCATTGACCCAATGAGGCTAACTTATTCATTTTGGCTCTATGAGATAAAGCATCTTGAGATATGAAGATGTTTTCTGATTTACCCATCCATGCTTTTAAAGCTGCTGCCTGAAGAGCTCTGCCATAAGAAAAGCTAAGCTTCCATTGAAAACCACCAATTTTATTCATTGCATCTAAGTGTGCGGTTGCAAGAATATCTGATTGACCACCAGATAAAAAAGTAATACCTGGTAGTTCTGCGGGCACATTCGCTAATAAACAGTCTAACGTTTTTCTTGCAACTTCATCTATGCCTGCCTGACTTGAACAATCAGAACCAGAGGTAACCATGTTTGGTTTAAGAATTGTTCCTTTTATATTCACACCATTATTTTTGAGGTGATCAAATAAAGATTTCAGAGATTTGTCAGATGCTTTGTAACAATCATCAATTGAATGATTGCCATCCATTAAGACCTCAGGTTCAACCATTGGAACCATGCCATTATCTTGAACCAATTTTGCATAATCAGCTAAAGCCTTCATGTTTGCATCAATACATTCATCTGTTGGCATTCCATCACCTATTTTGATTACTGCTCTCCACTTAGTAAATTTTGCACCCATAGAAACATATTCTTTTAATCTTTCATCTAAACCATCAAGGCCAACAGTAACTGTTTCCCCTAAATCACCTATTGGCTGGAGCCCTTTATCTACTTTAATTCCTGGAAGGGCGCCTTGATTAGTAATTAGGTCTACTAGAGGGGTTCCATCTTTTGCAACTTGTCTAATTGTTTCATCAAAAAGAATGACTCCGCCAATGTTATCTTTCATGCCAGAAGACCTAAATAACATTTCTCTATAGTCTCTTCTGTTATCTTCGGTAGATTCAACTCCAATGCTGTCAAATCTTTTTCCACAAGTTGGATTACTTTCATCTGCAGCTAAAATGCCTTTGCCGTTAGACACAATATAAGTTGCAATTTCTTCTAAAGTATTAAGTGACATTAATTTCTCCCCTTTATTTAAATTTACTTTTTAAAGCCTGTATTGATGGTAACTCTTTTCCTTCCATAAACTCAAGAAACGCTCCTCCACCTGTAGAACAATATGATACATCATCTTTATTAATATATTTGTTAATCGCCGATAAGGTTTCACCCCCTCCGGCAATTGAAAAACCATCAGATTTAGCAATGATTTCCGATAAATTTTTTGTACCGTTTGAAAATAAATTATTTTCAAAAACACCAAGCGGGCCATTCCATAAAATAGTCTTTGAATAAGTAATTACCCTTTCTATTTCTTCATTTACTATCTGGTCTAATATCATTTCATCTTTGCCTACATTTGAAATGGCTTTTTGCTGAACGTCTTCTCCTTCAAAAGTTTTCGATGTAACGATATGTTTTGGCAAAATAACTTTTCCCTTTTCTAAAAGATCTTTAGCTACATCTATCATTGACTCTTCAAATAAAGATGTACCAACCTCATAGCCTGCTGCTTTTATAAAAGTATTAGCAATACCCCCGCCAACAATTATATGATCTGCTTTTTCGTTGATATTATTAATAAGTTCAAGTTTAGTAGAGACTTTTGCTCCACCAATAATTGCTGTATACGGTCTTTCAGATTTGTTTAATGCTTTGGTTAAAGCATCAATCTCTTGTTGTAATAAAATTCCAGCGCAGGCTTCTTTTGAGTTTATTATTGCAGAATGTGTTGATGCTTGTTCTCTATGAGCAGTTCCAAATGCATCAAAAACATAGATATCACCAAGTTTGCTTAATGATAGGCCCAACTCAGAAGAATTGTTTTTCTCTCCCTCAAAAAATCTAATGTTTTCTAAAATTTGAATGCTTGATGAGCCCTTAAAAATTCTTGAATCGTCTATTGATTCAATCAAATCTACATTTTGACCAAAAACTTCAGATGCCTTGATCGCAACGGGTTTTAGTGAAAACTCTTCAGTTGGCATTCCTTCGGTTGGCCTGCCTAAATGGCTTATTAATAAAATCTTTGCATCTTTCTCTAATGCATATCTTATTGTTGGTAAACAAGCTTCAATCCTTGTAGCATCAAGAACTTTCCCGTCCTTAATGGGAACATTCATATCAACTCTTATTACGAGATTTTTATTATTGATATTTAATGTTGATAGATTATTCATTAACTAATGACTTAGCTAATTCAACTACATTGGAAACCGTAAATCCAAAATGTTCGAGAAGTACACTGGCTGGGGCTGATTCACCAAAAGTTTCAATTCCTAAAACCTTGTCATTTTTATTTAAAATCTTGTACCAAGAGTTAGGGTGAGACAGCTCAGTAACAAGTGTTGGTATGTCTGGATTTATAACAGAAGCCTGATATTCCTTATCTTGTTCTAAAAATTTATCTAAACAGGGCATTGATACTATATTTGATAAAATTCCATGCTCTTCTTTAAGTTTTTCTGCTGCATCTATAGCTAATTGAACCTCACTTCCAGAAGCAACAAGATTAATATTAGCATCAGCATTACTATTTAAGAGATAGCCTCCACTTTCTATAGACATTATCTGTTCTTGACTTCTTGAAATAGCAGTAGTGTTTTGTCTAGTTAAAACTAAACATGTTGGAGAAGTCTCAGAAAGTACTGCATTTTTCCATGCAATAGCTGTTTCAACTAAGTCAGCTGGCCTCCAATTGTAAAGATTTGGCGTAGATCTTAGGGTTACCAGGTGTTCAACAGGCTGATGTGTGGGACCATCTTCACCTAAGGCAATTGAATCATGGGTATATACAAAAATATTTGGCAATCCCATTAATGCCGATAATCTAACAGCATTTCTAGCATAATCTGTAAATACTAAGAAAGTTGCTCCGTAAGGTTTGACGCCACCATGCAGAACCATGCCATTCATAACAGCAGTCATTCCAAACTCTCTTACTCCATAATTTATATGATTACCCGTTGGATTTTCATTAGAGAAGGTTGAGCTATGTTTTGAAAAAGTATTATTAGAAGGTGTTAAGTCAGCAGATCCTCCAACAAGCTCAGGCATTTCTTTTACAAAAAAGTCTAAGCACACTTGTGAGGATTTTCTTGTAGCCATGGCTGAATTTTCAACAACGCAGTTATTTAAAAAGTCATTAAACTTTTCATTAAAATCATCTGGCATAGCTCCCTTCATTCTTCTTGAAAGCTCTTTATATTTTTCAGGAGAGCTTTCACTGTAAGAATCTAATAATTTATCCCAAGCATTATTTAATTCAGAGCCATTATCTTTGTTGTCCCAAAAGTCATAGACAGGCTGCGGAATTACAAAAGGATCATAATTCCACCCAAGAGCCTCTCTTGTTTTTTGTATTTCCTCATCACCAAGAGGCGCTCCATGAACATCAGAAGTTCCAGATTTATTGGGTGAACCAAAACCAATTGTTGTTTTACAAAAAATCATGGTTGGCTTCTCTGAATCTTCTTTGGCGATTTCTATTGCTTTATTAATTTCATCAATATTATGACCATCCACTTCAATAGTTTGCCATCCATAACTTTTAAATCTCATAACAGAATCATCTGTAAACCAGTTATCTATCTCACCATCGATTGATATGCCATTTTGATCATAAAAACATATTAGTTTTCCAAGATTATGGGTGCCAGCGAATGAACAGGCTTCGTGTGAAACACCCTCCATAAGACAGCCGTCTCCAAGAAATACATAAGTATAATGATCGATCACCTTATGATCATCTGTGTTAAATTCAGCTGATAATATTTTTTCTGAAATAGCCATACCAACTGCATTTGCAATTCCTTGACCTAATGGCCCCGTCGTTGTTTCAATTCCATGATCAAGATCAAATTCAGGATGGCCTGGAGTTTTAGATTTAAGTTTTCTAAAGTCTTTTAAATCGTCTACTGAAAGGTTATAGCCAGTTAAATGAAGCAAGCTATACAAAAGCATCGAGCCATGACCATTTGATAATACAAACCTATCCCTATTAAACCAGTGAGGGTTAGAAGGATTATGAATTAAATGATTTTTCCATAGTGCAGTTGCTATCTCAGCCATGCCCATTGGCATACCAGGATGACCAGAATTTGCTTTTTGGACAGCATCAGCAGATAGGAATCTTAAGGCGTTTATAGGTTCAGAATTTCCCATTTTTATTTTTTTAAAGAATTTTGTAAATAATAATATTTATATCTTTAAATTAATAGGTGCTAAGACTTTTTTTAATATAAAATACACAAAAACTAAATTAATCTTTTTTTGTACATATTTTTTTTACTTCAAACCTAAGTCATTGAAAAAATTAAAGTAGATTGGAGAGCAAGATGAGTTATATTTTTACATCAGAATCAGTATCAGGAGGCCATCCTGATAAAGTGTGTGATCAAATTTCAGATGCCATTTTAGATGCCTATTTGGCTGAAGATCCTAATAGCAGGGTTGCGTGTGAAACAATGATTAAAAATAATATGGTTTACATTGCTGGTGAAATTACATCATTAGGAAGCCCAAATTTAGAGCCCATAGTTAGGAAAACTATCAATGATATAGGATATAACAAAGATGAATATGGTTTTAATGGTGATACATGTGAATTTACAAATCTAGTTTTTGAACAATCTCCTGATATTTCACAAGGTGTTACAGAGGGTGAGGGTGAAAACCTTGAGCAAGGTGCTGGTGATCAGGGTTTAATGTTTGGGTACGCTTGTAAAGAAACCGAATCGCTAATGCCTTTGCCAATTGATTTATCTCATAAGCTTGTAAAAAGACAAGCCGATGCTATGAAAAGCGGTGAAATCTCTTGGCTAAGACCCGATGCTAAGAGTCAGGTAAGTGTTATATATTCAGATGATGGAAAGACGATCGAAGGATTATCAGCTGTTGTTCTCTCAACTCAGCATGATGAAGATGTGACTCAAGATGAGATTAAGTCTGAGGTTATGGATAAAATTATTAAACCTGTTGTACCTGAAGAATGGTTGCTTGACTCAACAAACATTTTTATTAATCCAACTGGCAAATTTGTTATTGGAGGACCTGTTGGAGACTGTGGCCTAACTGGAAGAAAAATTATAGTTGATACATATGGTGGAATGGCTAGACATGGAGGCGGAGCATTCTCTGGTAAAGATCCTTCAAAGGTTGATAGATCTGCCGCTTATGCCGCAAGATATGTTGCTAAAAATATTGTTGCTGCAGGGCTAGCGGATTATTGTGAGATTCAAGTTTCATATGCTATTGGTGTTGCAAAACCAACATCTATACATGTAGAAACTTTCAACAGTGAAAAAATTTCTAAAGAAGCTATTGTTAAAATAGTTGAGGAAGAGTTCGATTTAAGGCCTAAAAGTCTTATAAATATGCTCGACCTTAAAAGACCAATATATCTTCCAACAGCAGCATATGGTCACTTTGGAAGGACTGATATTGATCTATCATGGGAAAGAACAGACAAAGCAGCAAGTATTGCTAAGTAAAAAGGATAAATAAAATGGAAAATGACTATAAAGTAGCTGATATAAATCTTGCAGAGTTTGGTAGAAGAGAAATTTCTCTTGCTGAAAATGAAATGCCTGCCTTAATGGCTTTAAGAGATAAATATAGAGATGAACAACCGCTTGCAGGTGCAAAAATTATGGGTTGTATTCACATGACAATTCAAACTGCTGTTTTAATGGAAACGTTAGTAGACTTAGGGGCTGAATTGAGATGGTCTTCTTGTAATATATTCTCTACTCAGGATCATGCAGCTGCAGCGATGGCAGCAAGAGGTATACCTACATTTGCCTGGAAAGGCGAAACTGAAGAAGAATATGAGTGGTGCATCGAGCAAACAATCTGTAAAGATGGTAAGCCTTGGGACGCAAATATGATACTTGATGATGGTAGTGATCTTACCTCAATGGTGCATGAAAAGTTTCCAGATATGCTAGAAAATATTCATGGGGTTTCTGAAGAAACAACCACCGGGGTTCATAGATTAAAGGAAATGCTGGAGAAAGGTGAACTTAAAATTCCAGCTATTAATGTTAATGACTCCGTAACAAAAGCTAAAAATGACAACAAGTACGGATGCCGACACAGTCTTAATGATGCAATTAAGAGAGGAACAGATATGCTGCTATCAGGTAAAAAAGGGCTTGTAATAGGTTATGGAGATGTTGGTAAAGGATCTGCGGCCAGCCTTGCTCAAGAGGGCATGATAGTAAGTGTTGTTGAATCTGATCCAATATGTGCTATGCAGGCATGTATGGATGGCTTTTCAGTGGTGTCATGTTACAAAGATGGCGTTGTGACAAGGAATTCAGCCGATATTAACACTCAGGTTATGGGTGATATTGATCTGGTTGTTACTACAACTGGTAATGTAAACGTATGTGACTCAGCAATGTTAACAACATTAAAAAATACTGCAGTGGTGTGTAATATTGGTCATTTTGATAATGAAATAGATACAGCATTCCTAAGAAAAGAATTCTATTGGGATGAGATTAAGCCACAGGTGCATAGAATATTTAGAGACACAAAACCCGATGGAACTCCAGATCTTTCAAGTAAAAACTATATTATTCTTCTTGCTGAAGGTCGATTAGTTAATCTTGGAAATGCAACTGGACATCCTAGCAGAATAATGGATGGATCTTTTGCAAATCAGGTTTTAGCTCAAATCCATCTTTTCAAGCAAGGCTTTGCAAATATTAATGACGAGGACAGAAAAGCAGAAATGATTACTGTTGAAGTTTTGCCTAAAAAACTTGATGAGGAAGTTGCTGCATTAATGGTTGCTGGTTTTGGAGGAGTTGTTACTAAGCTTACAAAAGACCAAGCAGATTATATAAATGTTCCCCAAGACGGACCTTTTAAAGAAGAAAGCTACAAATATTAGGTTAATACTGTGCAATTATGGGCATAATTGCCCATAATACGCACTATGAATTTAATCAAAATAATATTATGCCTCCTATTACTAACATCTGTTGGAGGATGTGGAGTAAAAGGTCCTTTGATTAACTCAAATAATTTTCACACTTTCGATGAATAATTTTGAATATATCTCAGGTAGTCTTTTCTGCGAGGATGTAGATTTATTAGCTGTTGCAAATGAGTATGGCACTCCCGCATATGTTTACTCAAAAGATGCGATTATTAAAAATGCAAAATCCTATGTCGATTCTTTTACAAACTCAACAAGCCTTGCATGTTTTGCAGTCAAATCTCTTAGCAACCTGTCTATATTAAAAATTATCAACGATTCTGGCTGTGGCTTTGATATTGTCTCGGGCGGCGAGCTTCAAAGAGTTCTTTCTGTTGGTGCTGATCCACAAAAGATCATATTTTCAGGGGTTGGAAAATCAAAAGAAGAAATAAAAGAAGCTATAAAAAATAAGATATTGTCATTTAACGTAGAGTCTGTTTCTGAGTTATATAAAATTGAAAATATTGCTAAAGAACTTGATGCTATAGCATCTATTTCGATTAGAATTAACCCCGACATTGATTCTGGTGGTCATGACTATATTACAACTGGAAGAAAAGGAGATAAATTTGGCATCTCATCAACAGAGGACATTCTAAGCCTATGCAAGCATGCATCTTCTTCATCGAACCTTAAACTTGTTGGCCTTGCTTGTCATATTGGTTCTCAAATCATGAGTCTTGATGGATATGAAAAATCTGCAAATAAAGTCTTTGAGCTAGCCGACAAACTATTGGAATTAGGAATTTCTCTAGAGTTCCTAGATATGGGTGGTGGATTAGGCGTTTCATATGAGGATGAGAATCCCCCATCTCCAAAAGAGTTGATTGCATTGCTAGAAAATAAATTTCTTGAAAGAAATGAGAGATTAATACTAGAGCCTGGCAGAAGTATTTCAGCAAATACAGGAGTCCTTCTTACTAAAGTTGAATTTATAAAAGAAAATTTTTTAATAGTTGATGCTGCGATGAATGATCTTTTAAGACCTGCTTTGTATAAGGCTGTCCACACTATTTCTAATTTAAAAGGCGATCAAAAGAATTTAAAGAGATGGAATGTCGTTGGGCCTGTATGCGAATCTTCAGATTTTCTTGGTAAAAATGTGGAGTTAGAAGCTGTTGAAGGAGATATTTTGGCCATAAGAAATGTTGGAGCTTATGGATTTGTTATGGCATCGAACTACAACTCAAGACTAAGACCGTGTGAAATACTAATAGATGGTGATAAAACAAAAATTGTGAGAAAAAGAGAATCTATGGATGATTTGCTGGCATTAGAAAGGTTTACAGATGATTAATTTTGATAAAATGCATGGTAATGGAAACGACTTTGTTGTTTACAATATAATTGAGTCCAATAAAAAATTATCTAAATCAAAAATTCAAAAACTATCCAATAGAAATTCTGGGATTGGTTTTGATCAAGCTATTCAAATAGGTTTACCTAAAAAAGATAATATAGATTTTTCAATACGTTTTTTTAATGCTGATGGTGGTGAGGCAAGCATGTGCCTCAACGGCATAAGATGTGCTGCCTCATATGTTTGGCAAAATAATTTTGCTCCAAAAAAATCTATAATCTTTAAAACAAAAAATAGAGAAGTTACATGTCAGCCATTAAAAAATATGGTCAAAGTTACAAGCAAGATGTCATCTTTTATTAATGATGAGGCCCTTAGAAAAAAACTGTCAAAAACCATTAACTCTAAATTTGACCTAGTTGATTCTGGAAATATGCATTTATGTATCAAAAAATCATCTATTCAAAAGGAGGATTTAAATGCCGTATATAAAAACCTAGCAAAACATATCAAACCACTAGGCTATAACCTGTCCCTGTATAAAATTTCTGGTCAAAATATAAATATAAGAACCTATGAAAATGGAGTTGGAGAAACATTGTCATGTGGCTCAGCTGCACTTGCTGTTGCTTCAATTTGTATAAAAGATAAATGTAAAATCTCTTCACCGGGTGGTGAAATAAGTTTTCTGAAAAAAAATAATGATATTATAGAAATGTTAGGGCCAACTGAATATGTATACTCTGGACAAATAAATGGGTGAAAAGTTAAATCCAAAAGATGTAGAGCTATTCTTATTAGATAATCTAGACTTTTTTGAATCTAGAGAGTCTCTGCTCAGTGAAATGCAATTCAAGCACTCATCAGGCTCAGCGTCTTCTCTCTTAGAAAGGCAAATTAACAAACTCAGAGAGGAACAAAAAGATTTGATGAATCTACTATCGTCTTTTGTTGAAACAGCTCAATTAAATGAAGATCTATTCAAAAAATCAAAAGAACTTACTCTGGCTGTTCTTGAATCTTCAAATAAAGAAGAGGTAATAAATAAAGTCCAAAGTGATTTTAAAGAGAGTTTTAATGTAAATAATTGCAAACTAGATTTCTATGCCAATGCTGAAATAGAAGATCTTGAAAGCAAAACCGGAATATCTTTTCATAAAGGAGCTATACACTGCGGATCTTTTTCAAAAGAAAAAATGGAGCTCCTATTTCAGGATAATAAAATAGAATCAATGGCATTGGCTGTCTTGGTTAACAATAAAGAAATTGGCTTACTTAAGCTAGGAAGCTATGAAAGAACAAGATACCTTGGAGATGAGGATACTACTTTTATAGAATATATTAGAGATATTTTAGAAAAAAAATTTGCTTCATTAGATAGCTTGAATGTCTGAAGAGTATTTCGTCAATAATGATATTAAGTTATATATAAATTACATTTCTGATGTGAAAAACCTTTCACAAAACACCAGTAGCTCATATGCAAGAGACCTTTACAAGTTATCAAAATATTTAAAATCTACAAACATTAATCATTACAATCAAATCGATGATGGAACTTGTTCAGCCTGGCTTGGGAGTTTATATGCTTTAGAACAAAATCCTAGAAGTATTCAAAGGCATTTATCATCAGCAAAAGGTTTTTTTAAATTCTTGAAAAAAAATCTATTGATTGAGTCATCTCCTTTTGAGCTTGTTACTGCTCCTAAGGCAGCAAATTATCTTCCAGAAGTATTGTCACCTGAAGACGTAAGTCAACTGCTTAATTTCAAGCCATCTGACTCTCTTGAAATCAGAGATCTTGCGATCATTGAATTAATGTATTCTTCTGGATTAAGGGTTTCTGAGGCTGCAAATGTAAATCTAGATGATTTTGAAGAAGAAAAATCTTTTCTTAGGGTTTTCGGCAAGGGCTCAAAAACTCGGCTAGTACCAATTGGGAGGTATGCAAAAGACGCTATTGAAAACTGGATTATAGAAAGAGCTAAATTCTCAAATGAGTCGAATGCTTTATTTATAAATCTTAAGGGCACCAGGCTCACAGTAAGAAGTATACAGCTCAGACTAAAGCGAATGGCAACAAAACAAGGCCTTCCACCTGTTCATCCACATATGTTAAGACACAGCTTTGCTACTCATATGCTTGAATCAAGTGGGGACTTAAGAACTATTCAAGAGTTGCTTGGTCATAGCTCTTTATCAACAACACAAATATATACAAAATTAGATTATCAACATTTAGTAAAAATCTATGACGAATCTCATCCAAGAGCAAAAAATGATTAAAAAAATCAAAATGATAACTTTTGATTTAGATGATACTTTATGGGATAACAAACCTACCATTACAAATGCAGAAGTTGAAACAAGAAAGTGGATTGAAGATAGGGTTGGAAAGATAAACTGGGGAGATCTTAATGACTTTCTTATTTTAAGAGAAGATCTAATTAAAAAAGACCCAAGTATAGCTTGGGATATTAGCAAGCTAAGAGTAGAAATCTTCAAAGAAAAAATTAAAGAATTTGTCTCAAAACAAGAGTGCGAAAGTATTGCTAAAAATGCATTCGATTTCTTTTTAAAAAAACGACACGAGATAAGACTATTCTTAGGGGTAGAAGATGCTCTTTCAAAGCTCTCTAAAAATTACTATCTTGGAGTTTTAACAAATGGAAATGCTGATATAAAGAAATTAGACATTGGAAAATATTTTCAATTTTCAATAAGCTCTCTTGAAGCTCAAGACTCCAAACCAAACAGATCACATTTTGATATGGCAAAAAGTCATATTCCCAATCTAAAGTTCAATGAAATGCTTCACATAGGGGACCATCAAGTTAATGATATTTATGGAGCGGATACGCTAGGAATAAACGTCTTATGGTTTAATAACAATAAGGCTTTATGGCAACAAAATTTTAATAAACCAGATGAGTTCGCTAACTGGGAAGATCTAACAGAAATTATAGGAAATAAATATGAGCCAAGATGAATTAACTCAAGCCATATTAAATGTTATTAAAAAAGAAATAGATTCTGCGAGTAAGGTTTTGCCTACTGATCTATTGTCAAATATTGATATTGCTCCTGAAATAGAAAAGCTTATAGAAAAGAGCGGCTATGTTTCAAAGTCTAAATATGATTCTTTAAATAGGATTGCTCAGGAACTAGAGCAAAGAATAATTGATCTTGAAAATAAAATTAAAGATTAACTATATACTTCGACAATTCTTTTATATCGCTTTCAGATAAAGCGGCTGCTTGTGCATACATAAGGGCGCTTTGAGGACCTCTTTCAATATTATTTTTGTATTCATTTAAAGCTAAAGCTATATATTCACTTTTTTGTCCTTTAAATGATGGTCCTATTCCACCTTCTCCTTTGGCTCCATGACAAGCAATACAGCCTGCATATAATTTAGCCCCTTTGGAGCCAACCTCTGCATTGGCAAGGGTTGCTGAAGCACCACATTCTTGACCCTCAAGACAAATATTTACATTCAAATGAATTCTTTCGATGACCGATTCATCATATTTTTTCCCATTAAAAAGAAATAGTGCGCAAATTGGTAAGATGTATAAATAGTATTTGTTTTTCATATTTTTCCTATGAGTTTGGTCTTTGAAGCTCAACTAAAAAATCAACAACATCTAGCATCTGTGAGTAAGACCCTTTAGCTTCAATAATGTATGTTCCATCTACAACAATCATTGGTGTAGCTGTTATTAATAATTGCTTTGCTTGTTTTGCATCGCGATTGATCTTTTGTTTAATGGTAAAAGAGTTTAAATATTGTTTTGAAATTTCTGGAGCTATGCCAAATTTACTCAAAAAATCCTGCACTCTTTTTTCTGTTTGCAGCATATTGCCCTCTTTGTGCATGGTAGTAAAAACAGCTGCATGTGTTGATTTATCTAAATTTAGTGACTCAATTGTGTAATAAAGAGAAGCGTGAAGTCTATGGACTGGCCCCCACGAAACTGGCATCTTTCTAAACTTTACGTCTGATCCCTGTTCTGCAGCCCAATTATTTATAACTGGCTCAAAATTATTACATGCAAAGCAGCCATACCAAAAAGATTCGGTTACCTCAACAATACCATCTTTTTTAACCGGCAGAGGGTTATCAACTAATCTATAGTCCTTTCCAAGTTTATATTCAGCGTTGATAGATAATGCAAAGATAGCTATGAATGCAAATTTGGTGAAATTCCTAATAATCATTATTTATAAAGTCCGTGCATGTAGTTGGCTAAAGCATCAATTTCTTTATCAGATAAATTTTCAGCAACAGATTGCATCACAAGCGCTTGTTCGCCGCCAGCGCGTTCTTTTGACCTGTATGCTTTTAAAGATGAAACCAAATAGCCAACTTGTTGGCCAGATACTGAAGGATAAACGGCTAGATTGTTACCTTCTCCATAAACAGAATGACATGATGTACAAGCTGGTATTTCTTTTTTGATATCACCAAATCTGTATAATTTGGTTCCAAGCTCTAATAACTCTTCATCATTTTTTGCTTGTCCGCCTGTTGATATGCCTGAGCTATAAAATGCCGCTATATTTAATAGATCTTCATCACTAAGAGATTGTAAATATGGTGTAACAGTCATCATTAGCGCATTATTTCTTTCTCCGCTTCTAAAATACTTAAGTTGTTCGTATAAATATTTTTCATTCTGGCCTGCTAGTTTTGGCCAATCAGTATTAATGCTATTTCCATCTTGGCCATGACATGCAGCACATGAAGCAACAAGAGATGAGCCAATGGACGCATCTCCTGATTTAAATAAACCTGGCATATCTTCTGGACCAAAAGATTTTTCAGCAGCATGAATATTAAAAGCTAAACTGAAAGAAGCAAAAATTATCAAAAATGATTTCATATAAAAGTTAACTGTATATTTGTGATGTGTATTATAAACATAGGTTGGTATGATATAAACGATTAAATGAAAAACCTTTTTACAGAAACTACCTTTATGCTTGGGGTAACTAAATTCAAAAACCTGCCAGAAGACGGGGGTTATGAGATTTTACTGGCAGGAAGATCCAATGCCGGTAAGTCCAGTGCCTTAAATGCTCTTACCAAAAATCCTAAACTAGCTAGAATCAGCAAAACTCCAGGGAGAACTACAGAAATAAATTTCTTTAAGGTAAATGACTCTCTTAAGCTTGTTGATCTTCCTGGATATGGTTTTGCAAAATCAAGCTCATATAAAAGAAAGGATTGGGGGCCTCTTCTAAGCGAATATTTTGCAAAAAGAAAATCTTTACAAGCGGTTATTATTTTTATGGATATTAGGCACCCGTTAAAAGATATAGATAAAGATATGATCAATTTATGTAACGAATCAGGCGTCCCCTACATTCCAGTTTTAACCAAAAGCGACAAACTATCAAACAACCAAAAACAAACAGCTCTTTTAAAAGTTAAAAAAGATTTAGGGGGCGTTGATGCAATTGCCGTTTCAGCAAAAGATGCTATTGGCTTTGACAAGCTTTCTAGAGAAATCTTGCGATATGCCAATGCTTGAATATCAAAAACAAAATTGTGATTTAACAATGCGACAAGGATTGGACTGTTACTATGCATCTTTTCCTGAATCTAAAGAAATATTCAAAGACAGCCCTCAATCAGGTACTCTGCTCAGAGATCATGATTGCACTCATGTTATTTTTGGGCTTGATATTTCTATTGATCAAGAAACTATATTAGATACATGGGTTATGTGGGGTTGTTCTTTTAAGTGGAAGTATCTTCTTGGCTATTCTAAGCTTCCTGAAATTAAAGAGCTTCAAAGAACTCTTTTTAAAGAACTTGGTGTAAATGGGTTTTTAAAGCTTTATTGGAATAA
>RGHK01000071.1 GCA_010024215.1 Pseudomonadota bacterium
ACCGACATAGATATCTTTTTTAAAGAAGATTCATCTATAAAAATTGGGATTACTGGTACCAATAGAAAAAGTACAACCTGTTTTCATTTATATCAAATAATTAGTCAAAATCACTCAGCAGGTCTAGTTGGCAATATTGGAGAACCAGTTTTAGATTCTATAAACAAAAATGATTATTCCATAATTGAGCTTTCAAGCTTTCAATTAGACAAGATGATCTCAAATAAATTAGATTTTGGAATTTTATTAAATATTGCCTCCGATCATCTTGATTATCATGGAACATATGAAGCCTATATTGAAGCTAAAAATAAAATCAAAAGCTCTAAAAATTATATTAGCGAGCAAGACCCATACAAAATTTATGAATGGATATTTGGAGAAAAATCTTTGCCAATAGACTTAGAAGATCTGCCTTTTAGATTTCAGAAGATTACTGACTCAATAATTAATGATTCGAAGTCTACTAATTCTGATTCTTTGCTTTATGCCCTAAAACAAGCAAAAAAATTCTACAAGGGCAATGAATATACTTTGATACTTTGTGGCAATCCAGCTAAAGAAGGTTATAAAAAACTTGATATCAATGGACCTAAAGAAGTTCTAATTTATGGGTTACATAAGAATGAAATTGATGAATGCATTTATCATGAGCGTAAAATGCTCTTTGATAACCTTAAAGACCTTATCGCTTATCTAATTTCGCAGAATCAAAAAAATATTTTATTCTCTCCAGGATATCCAAGTACAACGGAATATAAAAACTTTGAAGACAGAGGTGAGCACTTCAACAAATGCATACAAAGAATAATTTATTAATATTAATTCCATTTATAGGTCTATTGTCGTTGGGATTTATTATGGTTACATCAGCCAGTATTTATGTAGCTGATGACATGACAGGCGATCCTTTTTATTTTGCAGCCAGACAACTGTTATTCATTTCAATTGGCTTATTAGCAATGTCTTTTTTTTTAATACTTCCTTCAAATGTTTTATATGCATCTGATTGGATTTTCATGTTAGTCAGTATATTGTTACTAGCAGTTTTATTTATTCCAGAAGTTGGGACTAGCGTTAATGGGAGTATTCGATGGATAAGGCTGGGCCCCATAAATATTCAACCATCAGAATTATGTAAATTCAGTTTGATTCTATATATTTCTGGTTACTCAGTTAGAAGAATGTCGGAAATAAATACTTTGCGAAGTTTTCTGAAGCCATTATTTTTACTCTTTATAATTTCTATTCTAATAATGGGTCAACCAGATCTAGGATCGACTGCAATAATATGTCTGCTTGTTGTAGCTATTTTATTCTATGCCGGTATATCCTTTTTTCAGTTTTCCATGCTTTCATTATTGATTGCATTGTTAGGCTATCTTGCAATTTCTAGTTCTCCAATGAGGCTTGCTAGAGTTTTGGCATTTACAGATCCTTTTGCTGAAGAAGTTGTAAGAGATGCGGGTTGGCAGTTATCTAATTCTTTGATTAGTATTGGTCAAGGTGGTTGGTTTGGACTAGGGCTTGGCAACAGTTTTCAAAAAAACTTTTTCTTACCAGAGGCTCACACAGATTTTATTTTTGCGATTTTAGTAGAAGAGTTAGGAGTAGTTGGAGGACTATTTTTATTAGTAATGTTTATTATGCTTTTTGTTGGAATTTTAAGAATATCCCTTGATTCTTTTAAGAAGGCTAGACTCTTTCAGGGTTATGTATCATTTGGGATATTTATTTTAATAGCAATTCAATCCTTATTTAATATAGCCGTGAACATAGGATTGCTGCCTACAAAGGGATTGACTCTTCCATTCATAAGCTATGGAGGCACAAGCATTATCATTATGATGTCTTTGATTGCTATTGTGCTTAGAATTAATAACGAAAACAAATTAATATAAGGATATGAAGATTTTAGTTTCAGCCGCAAAAACTGGTGGACATATTTTCCCAGCTATATCTGTTGGAGAGGAATTAGAAACTATTGGCCATGAAGTTATTTTTGTAGGATCTGGTGCAAGTATTGAAGTAGATTCAATAAGAAATACAAATTTTAAATATTTTGCAATTCCAATGGAGGGTTTTAGGGGTAAAAGTATCTTAAATAAAGTTAAATCAGTTATCGCTTCAATCTTAAATATTTTTCGATTAATAAAAATTATTAAAGTCGAAAAAATAGATGCAATGATTGGATTCGGTGGTTTTATAACTGTACCTGTAGGAATAGCTTGCTGGATTTTAAGAAAACCAGTATTTACTCATGAACAAAATTCTGTTTTAGGATCTGCTAATAAGTTACTTTCAAGATTTTCAAAAATTAACTTTATCGCATTTCCACTAAATAAAAATGTAAAGAACTCTATTGTTGTTGGTAATCCAATAAGAAGTGTATTTAAGAATGAACCAAATAAAAGAAGAGAGGATGAAAAAACAAGAATTTATATTACCGGTGGAAGTCAGGGCGCAGATTATATTAATAAAAACATTCCAGCATCCTTAAATGAGGTTCGTAATAAAATCCTAGTGAAGCATCAATGTGGAGCGGGTAAACAAGGCAATATTCAAAGTTTATATGAAGAGTTTGGCATTCAAGCAGAAGTAAAAGATTTTTATGATAATCCTAATGAATTGATTGAGTGGTGTGATTTTGTAATATCCAGATCTGGGGCTCTAACTATTTCAGAGGTAAGCTCAATGTCTAGAGGCTTGTTGATGATTCCGCTCCCAACAGCAATAGATAATCATCAATTTTATAATGCAAAATATATTGAGAACATAAGAATGGGAATCATGCATCAGGAGCAAGAGGGTGCTGAAATTTTAAAGAAAAAAATAACAGATATTGTTCTTCAAAAAACATACAATATTTGGAAAAGTAATCAGAACAAAGACCATCTTAATTCTGCTTCTAGTATTGTTAAACAGGTTAATAACTATTTGCATTAAAAAATAAAATGAATTTTTTTAAAAAAATAAAGCACATACACTTTGTAGGTATTGGTGGTGCTGGAATGATTGGCATTGCAAGATTGCTATTACAAAAGGGTTATAAAGTATCTGGGTCAGATATTAGTAATTCATATGAATTAAAAAAAATAAGAAAAGAGGGTGCGAAAGTATCAATTGGCCATAGTAGAAAAAATGTCAAAAATTCAAATTTGATTGTTGTATCAACCGCAATTGATAAAAAAAATCCAGAAATTCTTGAAGGCATAAAGACTGGTATTACAATAATCCCTAGAGCAGAAATGCTTGGAAGTATTATGCGAGGTTATGAGAGTATTGCTGTAGCAGGAAGTCATGGCAAGACAACAACCACAAGCATGATTGCAAAAATCTTTAGTTCTGCTGATCTAAGTCCTACATATGTTGTTGGAGGCAAGGTGTTAAGCACAGATGAAAACTCAGATCTTGGTCAAGGTAAATATTTAATTGCAGAAGCTGATGAAAGTGATGGATCATTTACTCACTTAAATCCAGATGTAGCAGTCCTTACTAATATTGATGACGATCATTTAATTCACTATGAGAATAATTTTGAAAACCTATTAAATTCATTCATTAATTTTTCAGAAAATGTTCCTTTTTATGGATATTTGATTATTAATGGGGATGACAAAAATATAAAAAAAATTGCAAAAAGAATTTCTAGAAAACAAATTAGTTTTGGCAAAAGAAAAAATGTAGATTTTCAAATTATGAATGCTGAATACAAGAATGGATTTCAAGTATTTGACATTAAGGACAATCAAAGAAAAAAGCAGCACACTTTTAGTATTAGCCAACCAGGAGAACATAATATTTTTAATGCAACTGCTTCAATTGCAGTTTGTATTGAAGAAGGTTTGCCAATCAAGGCTATTAAACAGGGGCTTAAAGATTTTAGTGGTGTTGGTAGACGTTATGAGAAAAGCAAATTTAGTATTCATTCAACTCAAAAAATCCTAATAGATGACTATGGGCATCATCCAATTGAAATTCTTGCAAATATAAAGGCCTGTAAACAGGAATACCCAAAAAAGAAAATTTGTATGGTCTTTCAACCACATAGGTTTTCAAGGACCGCACAATTATTTGATGATTTTATAAATGTACTTAAAAAAGTGGATTTGTTGGTTTTACTTGATATATATGCAGCAAGCGAAAAACCAATTAAAGGCATAGACTCTAGAACAATTGTTGAAACATTAAAACAAATTGGCCACAAGAATGTTACCTATTTAAAACGTCATACAGATACTATTGAATTTTTAGAGTCATCAGAAGAATTTTTTGATGTCTTAATAATTCAAGGCGCAGGTAATGTTTCAAGTGTTTGCAATTTGATAAAAGATAAATGGACAAAATAGATAAGGTAGCCGTCATTTGTGGGGGTTCTTCTCCAGAGAGAGATATTTCACTTCAAAGTGGTGAGGGCGTCTTCAAAGCTTTAATAGATCTTGGATATGATGCTTGTTTGATTGACTTTAATGATTTGAATTCTATTGATGAGCTAAATTCATATGATTTTACTTTTATAGCTCTTCATGGTTTTGAGGGCGAGGGTGGAGACTTGCAGAAGAAACTTGATGAAGTTGGTATTTCTTATACTGGATCAGGACCACATGCATGTAAAAATACATGGGATAAAAGTTTATGTAAAAAAATCTTATCCGATAATAATGTTAATACACCAAATTGGAAAATATATAATTCCTTGCTCTCCATTGAACGAAATCTTATTACAGACAAGAATCTATCCACTTCTTTCTTAAAACCATGTAGCGATGGATCAAGTGTTGATATTTATAAGATAAAAAGTAGTGATGATTTTCATGATGCTATAAAAAATTCAACTTACCCAGACAGACCTTTTATTCTAGAAGAATGTATTGATGGAAAAGAATTTACAGTAACTGTTATAAATGAAAAGTGTTATCCAGTAATTGAAATTTTAACTGAAAATGAATTCTATGATTATGATGCAAAATACATTTCTGATACCACAAAGCTAGTTAAAGCTGATTTGTCTTCAGAGGAAATAGTATCAATTCAGAAAATGGCATTAGATGCATACAAAGCTCTTGATTGTAAAGGTTGGGCGAGAGTAGATATTCTTCAAGATGATTTTGGAGTATTTTATGTTCTTGAAATAAATACCGTGCCTGGAATGACATCACATAGTTGTGTTCCAAAATCCGGAAGTTTTTTAGGTATGGAATATAAAGAAGTTGTTCAGAAAATTATTGATGCGAGCCTTTAAGCAATTTACTACTTTTATAATTTCATTATGCTTTGTAGCAGTTTCTTTTGCTGATAATTTTGATATTGA